>JAQGHZ010000384.1 GCA_028291485.1 Rubritepida sp.
TCGCCTCGGCGTTCGATTCCGAGGGGCAGCGCTGCTCGGCGCTGCGCGTGCTCTGACTTCAGCGAGAGGTAGCGCCGCGCGTGATCGAGATGCTGGAGGGCGCCATGGCCGAGCTCTCCCTCGGCGATCCCTCTGATATCGACGTGGATGTCGGCCCGGTGATCGACGCGGAGGCCGAAGCCGGGCTGCGCGACTACCTCGCCCGCCGGCCGGCGCGCTTTGCGCTGCCCCTGCGCGGCAATACCGTGCATGGCAGCTTCATCCCGCCCAGCCTCATCGAGCTGGGC
Source organism: Rubritepida sp. (assembly GCA_028291485.1). Taxonomy (GTDB): domain Bacteria; phylum Pseudomonadota; class Alphaproteobacteria; order Acetobacterales; family Acetobacteraceae; genus Roseococcus. The sequence goes on from JAQGHZ010000384.1 coordinate 288, forward strand.
TCCATGGCCGAGCTGGGGCGCGAGGTCTTCGGCCCGGTCCTGCACGTGCTGCGCTTCGATCGCGAGAAGCTCGGAGGGCTGGTGGAGGCGCTGAACGCGACCGGCTACGGCCTGACGCTCGGCGTGCATTCGCGCATCGACGAGACGATCGATTTCGTCACCTCGCGCGCGCATGTCGGCAACGCCTATGTGAACCGCAACATCATTGGCGCGGTGGTCGGCGTGCAGCCCTTCGGGGGCGAGGGGCTTTCCGGGACCGGGCCCAAGGCGGGCGGTCCGCTCTACCTGCGGCGGCTGATGCGGGAGGGGCCGATGCCCCGGCTCGAGGGCGCGCGCCGCGACGAGAGCGTGCTGGACGGTTTCGACCGGCTCGCCGCGCTGCCCGAGGCGGCGCCGCTGGCCGGCCTGCTCGCGGAGTACCGGGCGGCCTCGCCTCTGCCGGTGGCGCTGACCCTGCCGGGCCCGGTGGGTGAAACCAACAGCCTGCGCTTCGCCGGGCGTGGTCCAGTGCTGGTCCTGGCGGGGGAAATGTCCGGTCTCCTGACCGGTCTCGCGGCTGCGCTGGCCACGGGGAATGCCGCGATCGCGCCGCCCGGCCCCGAGGTCGATCGCCTGAACGCCCGGCTACCGACCGGAATCCGTATACGGACGGTCGAGGATTGGCGTGCTGCCGACTGTGCCGTGGTGCTGGTCTTCACCCCCTTCGATGCCATGGAAGCCAGGAAAATCTTCGCCTTCCGCGAGGGGCCGCTCGTCCCGGTGATCGACCGGATCGAACCCGCGGCACTCCTGCGCCTTGTCGCCGAGCGCACGCTTTCGGTGAACGAGGCGGCCGCCGGCGGCAATGCGGAGCTCATGACGATCTGATCGCGAGCCCGTCCGTTTTCCCGTCGATTTGTCTGGTCCTGCCGTGCCATGAGCAAGGCAAGCAGGGAGTATTCGGAATGGACGGCGGTCGGCAGATGGTGGAGAGCTTCGGTCCCGTGGCCCTTTCGAAATTCGGCCGCCTTCCGAAGGGGCGCGCGCCGCTCTACCAGGCGCTGGCCGATCAGGTGCAGAAGGTGGTCGGCAAGCTCCGGCTTCCCCCCGGCGCCCAGCTCCCGACCGAGGACCAGCTCGCGCGCCACTTCGGGGTCAGCATGATCACCGTGCGCGGCGCGCTGCGCGAGCTGCAGCAGCGCGGCCTCATCGAACGCCGGCAGGGGCGAGGCACCTTCGTGGGCTCCCCGCCCGCGCCGACGCCGGAATGGGGGGTCGGCAGCATCGACGGGATCCAGGCGGCGAATCGTCTCGCCGAGGTCCGCCTGCTGCGCAGCCAGCGCGACCCGATGCCGGACTGGGCGGCCGAGCCGCTCGGGCTCGAGCGCGGCGAGATGGGCCAGCATCTGCGCGTCATGCGCCTGCGCGACGGCATGCCCTTCATGATGACGGACGCCTTCTACCCGGAGGCGATCGGCGTGGCCCTGGCCAAGCAGCCGCTCGACGACCTGCTCCAGCGCAACCCGCTGCTGGTCGAGGTGGCGGAACTGCTGACCGGCGAGCGCATGACCGGCATCCACCAGAGCATGACGGCGATCCGCGCCACGGCCGAGGTCGCGCGCATCCTGGACGTGAAGGCCGGCGATCCGCTGCTGGCGATCACGCGCGTGAACCGCACCTCTTCGGGCAGCGTCCTGCAGGTCGCGCGCTCGACCTACCGCACGGATGTCGCGACCTACACGATGCACATGCAGCGCAGCTAAAGCGCGACCCGGATCATGGTCCAGGGCGCGAGAGACCTTCACCCCCTCGCGCCTCCATCCCGCTTGCGCCGACACGGCCGGCGAGGGCAGGTTTCCCGCCATGCTCGCCTCATCCCTCCTGGCCCTCGGCGCCGCCCTCGTCTCGGCGGTGCTGGGCCTGGCGATCTACCGGCTGGCGCGGACCCTGTGGCCGGTGACCGACAGGGAGGATGTGGACCTCGCGGCGATGGTCATCGTGCGCGTCGGCATCCTGCACGCGCTGATCGTCGCGCTGGCCTTCGCCGAGGTGAAGCAGAACGAGATGCACGCGCGCCAGCTCGTCGCCGAGGAGGCCGTGACGGCGGCCAACGTCTTCTACGACCTGGAGCGCTTCGGCGCCGAGGCGACGCTGCCCGAGCGGCGGCTGCTCGTGCGCTACGCGCACGACATGGTCCACGGCGACTGGCCGGAACTCGCCGCCCATGGCCGGCTCAGCATGGTGGCCTGGCAGAGCTGGCGTGCCCTGGTGGAGGGCGTCCTGCGGCTGCAGCCCACGGACCGGCGGCAGGAGATGATCCTGTCGCGGATGGTCGCCAACACCTGGAAGCTGGAGGACCAGCGGCAGCGGCGGGAGGCCGATGCCTATGCCGCGCCCCACCCGGCCTTCTGGTTCACCTCGGTCGTGGGCCTGGTCATCATCTGCGGCTGCCTGGCGCCCTATCCGCCACGCGGCTCGACCTACGCGCTGATCGCGGCCTTTTCGGGCTTCACCGGCGCCGTGCTCTACCTGGCCTATGACGTGACGACGCCCTTCCATGGGCTATGGACCATCCACCCCGCCGGGCTGGAGAGCTTTCTCCGGCAGGCCGGGCCGGCCGTGCTGCTGGCGGGCGGGGGCTGAGACCTGAGCCCGCCCAGGGGATCTGGATGCCGATGCAGGGCAGGAGGAAGGCCGGGCGAGGATGGCAGGCGCCGGCGGATCACCGCAAATCCGCGGCGTCAGCCCCGGCTGGCGCGGATCAGCTCGCGCACGCGGGCCGCGGCCTCGGCGCCCTTCATCGAGTCCCGCCACATCGTCTCGGCCACGCGCTGATGGACCGCCACGGCTTCCTCGGCCGCGGTGATGCCGGCCACGCCGGTCGAAACGGAGGGAGGCGTGTCCGCCGGAATGGGCGAGGTCACGACATGCGCGCGGTCGCGCCCGCGCAGCACCATGAAGGGGGCGGCGGGCTGCGGCCCGGTGGCGAGGCCGAGCTGCAGGCCGATCGGCACGTTCTCCATGATCGTGGCCATGGCCTCGGCCTCCTGCTGGGCGGCGATGCGGGCGCGGGTGCGGGTGGCCTCGGGGAGGGCGAGACCGGCCGCCACGCCCTCGTTCAGCATGCCGCGCAAGGCGGCCTCGCCGAGCACGGCGATCATGGTCGGGCGCTTCTGGGCGTAGAGGCGCTTGCGGGCGGTCAGCGCGCCCAGCCCCTGCTCGACCTGCGCGATGGCGGCGGCGCGCTCGGGCCCGGCCTGGATGGCCTGGGTCCAGGCCTCGGCCAGCGCGCCTTCCAGCGCCTCGCCGGCGATGGGCCAGCAATAGGCGCCGCCGACGAGCAGGATCTGGTCGGCCTGCTCCTCGAGGCCGCGCAGCCGCTCCTGGAAGGCGGCCGGGCGCGCGAAGTACTCGATGCCGATGCCGAGCAGGGAGAGGGGCGAGACCTTGAGGAGCTCCGCCAGGCGGCGGATGGTCTCCAGCTTGATCACCTCGCCCTTTTCGTAGCGGTAGAGGGCGGCGCGGGAGACGCCGAGTCGGGCGGCGATTTCCTCGGCCCGCATGCCGGATTCCATCCGGTAGGCGCGCAACTGCTGTCCAATATCAGCGAATTTCATGCAATTTATCCTACTACGCGCCGTTTCGCAACCATAGGGTGGTAACGCAATAGATACGCAACCCAGTCTAACGAGATGAACCATCAGCCTGCAAGACTTGGATCAAAAATCGTCACGCCTCTTTGGATACCCCATCGAAAGATTTCGTCCTAGACTCCCCCCATGAATCCCGACCTTCACACGACCCTCACCGGCTGGCGCCGCCACCTCCACCAAAACCCGGGCCTGACCCTCGACGAGGGCGACACCGCCGCCTTCGTGGTGGAGAAGCTCCAGTCGCTGGGCGTCACCGAGATCGAGACCGGCATCGGCGGCCATGGCGTCGTGGCCACCCTCCGGCGCCAGGCGAGCGGCGTGGGCGGCAACCGCAGCGTCGGCCTGCGCGCCGACATGGACGCCCTGCCCATCCAGGAGGCCGACGAGTCGCTGCCTCACCGCAGCCGCAAGCCCGGCGTCATGCACGCCTGCGGCCATGACGGGCACACGGCGGCGCTGCTCGGCGCGGCGGCCCTGCTGCAATCCGACACCACCTGGTCCGGCACGGTGCGCCTCGTCTTCCAGCCGGCGGAAGAGGGCGGCAACGGCGCCCTTAAGATGATCGCCGACGGGCTGTTCCAGCGCTTCCCGATGGAGCGCATCTTCGGCTGGCACAACTGGCCCGGCCTCGCCGCCGGCACCG
>JAQGHZ010000434.1 GCA_028291485.1 Rubritepida sp.
CGGCGACCTTCTCTTCGTGCTGGCCAACCTCGCCCGGAAGCTGGATCTGGATCCGGAGGTGTGCATTGACCATGCGAACCGGAAGTTCGAGCGGCGCTTCGGCGCGGTCGAAGCCTCGCTGGCCGCCGAGGGGCGGACGCCAGCCGACGCCACGCTGGACGAGATGGAGGAATCCTGGCGCGAAGCGAAGCGCTGCGGTCTTTAATTTCCTAGGCTAATTCACCTATGTAGAATATCATCCTAGACGCGAGGTAAGGGGATAAATTCCTTATCGTCACCCGGTACCTTGCCGAAACGCCCAGCCTCCCAGTCGTTCTTCGCCTGATTGATCCGCTCCCGGCTGGAGGAGACGAAGTTCCAGAAGATGTGCCGCGGCCCGTCCATCACCGCGCCGCCCAGCAACAGCAGGCGGGCCGCCTTCTCTCCCCCTGGGCCGTCATTGCCCGCCTCGACGGCCCGGATCGCCAGCGCATCGCCGGCCCGGAAGACGAGCATCCTCCCGGCCTCGAAGCGCTGCCCCGCGACCTCCACCGTGCCGGAGACCACATAGGCGCCGCGCTCCTCATGCGTGTCCGGCAGCGGCCAGGCGGCGCCGGGCTGCAACTCCACATCGGCGTAGAAGAGCGGCCAGAAGGTCTCGACCGGCGCCCGGACGCCCCAGGCCTCGCCGGCGACCAGCCGGACGCGCGCGCCGGCCTCCTCCAGGAGGGGCAGCGCCTCGGCCGGGTAATGGGTGAAGGCCGGCGGCGTCTCCTCGCGATCCTTGGGCAGCGCGGCCCAGGACTGGATCCCGAAGAGGGTGTTGGAATGGCTGCGCAGCGCCGGGTCGGTCCGCTCGGAATGGGCGATCCCCTGCCCGGCCGTCATCCAGTTGAGCGCGCCCGGCCGGATGGCCTGGGAACTGCCCAGCGTGTCGCGATGATAGACCTCGCCCTCGAAGAGGTAGGTCACGGTGGAGAGGCCGATATGCGGATGTGGCCGGACGTCGAGGCCCTGGCCGGTCAGGAACTCCCCTGGGCCCATCTGGTCGAAGAAGATGAAGGGCCCGATCATCTGGCGCTCCTTCGTCGGCAGGGCGCGGCGGACCTCGAAGCCGCCCACGTCATGCGCGCGCGGGAGGATCAGGGTCTCGATCGAAGGCGGGAGGGGTGCGTTGTCCATGCCCTGAGCATGGGAAGCCTCGCCACCGAAATCCAGTGACGGATTACCGAGGAGTCTGTCCTGGCCAGAGCCCGCCCGCCGCCGGCCGATCCTTCGCCGGGAAGAGCGCCGCGCCATAGCCGGCCTCTTCGGGGATGCGGAGGTTGGTGCCGCCGGCGCCATCGGGCTCCGGCTGGGGTATCACGGTCACGACGGGTGCGGCCCGTGCGGCGGCCACGGCCTCGGCCACGGTGGCGAAGCGCGCCAGGCGCAGCAGGTTCAGCCGCGTGGCGAAGACCAGCGTGCGACGCCCGGCCTCGGCCTCCTCGACGGCCTTGCCGGGATGGATCCAGAGCGCCTCCACGGCCTCATGGCCGTCATGCACCGCTTCCTGGCCTTCGGGCGCCGCGGCGAGGAAGAAATGCGTGTCGAAGCGCTTCGGGCTGTGCGCGGGCGTGATCCAATGGGCGAAATGGGTCAGTGCGCCGTGATCCGGCGTCACGCCCTTCTCGCGCAGATGGGTGTGGAACTCGGTCTCGACCGCGTTGTCCGGGCCGGGCGGATGGGCGAGCAACAGGCCGGTCTCCTCCCAGGCCTCGCGGATCGCGCCGATGCGGAAAGCACCGAGCGCGTCGCCGGAGGGCGCCAGCAGCGCGTCGGCCTCCTCGACTCGGCCCCCCGGGAAGACCAGCGCGCCGGCGGCGAAATCCATCTCCCGCGCCCGGCAGATCATCAGGACCTCGAGCCCCTCCGCGCCGTCGCGCAGCAGGAGGATGGTGGCGGCGGGCCGGGGAATCGCAGGGGTGCTCATGGGGCGCGCAGTGAAGCCTGGATCGGCCGGGACGGCTACTCCGAACGGATGTTTCCCTCACGGATGATGGGCGTCCAGGTCTCGTTGTCGCGGCGGATGAAGCTTGCGAACTCCTCCGGCGTGCCGCCGACCATGCGGCCGGCCTGCTGGCGGTAGACCGATTCCGCCACCTCCGGCATGGCCGCGATCTTTCCGAAGACCTCGTTGATCCGCAGCACCAGGCCGCGCTCCATGCCGGCCGGCGCCACGATCCCGTGCCAGACGGCGGTGTTGAAGCCCGGCAGGTCCTGCTCCAGCGCGGGGATGCCCGGCAGCAGCGGCGTGCCGCCCGGCCAGCTCACCGCGACCGCCCTCGCCCGCCCGTCGCGCACCATGTTCAGCGCCGAGGAGACGGTCGGGAAGCCGAACTGCGCGTCGCCGCGCACCAGAGCCGTCACCATCTCCGCGCCCGAGCGGTAGGGCACGTGGACCATCCGGATGCCGGCCCGCCTGAGGAAGAGCTCCATGAAGAGATGGCTGCCGTTGCCGTTCCCGGCCGAGGAGAAGGTGAAGCCGTCCGGCCTCGCCTTGGCCGCGGCGATGATCTCCGGCACCGTCCGCTGCGGCACGTCGGGATGGGCGATCAGCGCGCCGGGCAGGCTGACCAGGTGGATGATCGGCGTGAAGGCCGTCATCGGGTCGTAGCTGAGGTTGGGGTTCATCTCCTTGGCGATGGAGTTAGCCCCCACATCTGACATCATGAGCGTCAGCCCGTCCGGCCGCTGCAGCGACACATAGGCGCCGGCGATGGCGCCCCCTGCGCCGGGTCGGTTCTCCACCACCAGCGTCTGGCCGTTGGCATGCTCCGGGAAGCGCGCGGCGACGGTGCGGCTCAGCGTGTCGATGGCGCCGCCGGCGCCGAAGGGCACGATCAGGCGGATGGGACGGTCGGGCCAGCCGGCCTGCGAAAAGGCGGGCGGGGCGAGCGCCGGCGCAGCGAGCAGCGCGGCCCCTCCGGCGAGCAGGCCGCGGCGCGTGGTGGGGGTGGACATCATGGAGCTTCTCCCGAAAGCCTTGCCGTGTTCTTGAACTCGGCTTTGCCTCGCCCAAGCTCTCGGTGCAAGTTTCAGATGCGCGCGGCGATCCATGCGCGCCGAAGAGGATTCGTAGTGACCTGGTCTCTGCTCGCCCACGAGCCCGAAACGGGCAGCTTCGCCGTGGCGGTCACCACCTGCGCGCTGGCGGTCGGCGCCTCCTGCCCCTTCGTGCGGGCCGGGGTGGGTGCGGTCTCCACCCAGTCGATCACCAATCGCTACCTCGGGCCGGCCGTGCTGGACGCGATGGCGCGCGGCCTCTCGCCCGCGGCGGCCATCGAGGGCTCTCTGGCGGGCGACGACGGCAAGCATCTGCGGCAGATCCACGCGATCGACGGCCGTGGGCGCAGCGCCGCCTGGACGGGGAAGAACTGCGTCGAATGGTGCGGGTCGCGCTCGGGCACCGGGTGGTCGGTGGCGGGGAACATGCT
>JAQGHZ010000454.1 GCA_028291485.1 Rubritepida sp.
GCCGCGGCCTGCGGCAGGGCCGGCACGAAGACATGGATGCCGAAGGTGCCGGAGGTCGTGATCAACACCAGCAGCCAGAGCGGCAGGCTGATGGAGGGCGCGACGATGCGGTCGGCGGAATTCGGGGCGGCCATAGGCTCGGGCGCTACCTTCGACATGGCGACCATCATGTGACATCGCGCTGCACAGTTCAGCCCGAGGAAGCGGAAAAATATTGCAGCGCAGCAAAAGGGCGGCGAGGGGCCGCCCTGGGCCTATGGCGCAAGGGCCGCGAGCCTAGCCGGCAGTTCCGCGAGCCGTTCCGCCTCGGCATTGGCGAAGGCGAGTCGCAGATGCCGTTCCTGCCCCGGCCCGAAAAAGGGACCGGGGAGGCAGAGCAGGCCCTTCTCGGCCGCCAGGAACTCCGCGGCCCGCATCGCGTCCGGCGCGCCGTCGGGCAGGCGGAGGTAGGCGAAATAGCTGCCCATCGCGTCGATCCAGCCCTCGTTCAGCGCGGCCCGGCAGGCGGCGGCGCGCGCGGCCATGATGGCGCGGTTGCCCGCCCGCCAGTCGCGCAGCGCCGGGATGGCCCAGGTTACCGCCTGCTGGCCGGCACGGGCGGGGCAGATCTGCAGGGTGTCGACCGTCTTGGTGATCTGCCGTTGGAATTCCTCGCCGGCGACGATGGCGCCGAGCCGGTGGCCCGGGATGCAGTAGGCCTTGGAGAAGCTGTAGAGATGAACGAGCACATCCGGCCAGTCCGCCTCGCCGAAGAGGGCGTGCGGCGGGCATTCCGCCTCGGTCAGGAAGTCGCGGTAGGTCTCGTCCAGGATGAGCCAGATCCCGTGCTGCCGGGCGAGTTCTGCGAAGGCGTGGATCACCTCACGCGGATAGACCGCGCCGGTCGGGTTGTTCGGCGTGACAAGCAGGATGGCCCGCGTGCGCCCGTCGATCAGCGTCGCGGCGAGTTCCGGATCCGGCACGAAGCGGTCCTCGGCGCGGCAGGGCAGGGGCCGCGCCTCGATGCCGGCCATGTTCAGCGCCATCTGGTGGTTGAAGTACCAGGGCGTGGGGACGAGCAGGTTGTCGCCGGGCGAGGCGACGACCTTCATCGCCATGGCGAAGGCCAGGTTGCAGCCCGCGGTGATGGCGACCTGCGCGGCCGTGACCGCGGCGCCGTGGAAGAGCGCGACATCCTCGGCCAGCGCCTCGCGCAGCGCCGGGTCGCCGGCGATGGGGCCGTAGGCCGCCGCGGCACGCGAGCCGGCCGCCTCGGCCAGCCGTGCGAGCAACTCCGGATGGGGCGGATAGCCCGGCGCCGCCTGGGTGAGGTCGAGCGCCGGCCCGTGCTGGCCCCGATAGCGCGCCGCCCAGGCGCGGGCGGTGGGGATGGCGGGATCGGCGGTGTCGAGGATGGTGGGCGCGAAGCGGGGCATAACAGGCAAACTGGCATCGCAGCCCGCGCCTTGGAAGTCGGCGGCGCCGCCTCGCAACAGGAGGCGACCCAGGCGGAGAGGTGCGCGAAATCGCGATCCTCATGACCGGTGCGCATTTCGGCTCCGCCTACGAGATCTACGCGCACATCGCGGTCGCCGAAAAACAGGGCCAGAGCGAGGCCCGCCTCGCGACGCTGATCACCGGCTCACGCCCGTCCGATCTCTCCGCCGAGGAGGCCGTCGCCTACCTTCCCTGGTCAAGGCGGCGTCCTGGCGGAGCCGGCCTATCGCCTGGCCGTCCAGTGTCGATGACGCTCAGCGGCTTCAACATGTCCGTTCCCGAGCGCGATTGAGCGGCGAGGCCTATCAAGGGTCGTCGATCAGCGTCCGCCCGGTCTGATGCCGCCAGTGGTGCCAGAGCAGCCGCGCCGCCAGCGAGCGCTGCGGCGACCAGGCCAGGGCCATCCGGGCGAGCGTCAGCGGCTTGGGTCGCTCGTTCAACCGGAACAGATGCTCTGCCGAATTGGCCAGCGCGATGTCGCCGCTCGGGAAAATATCCGTCCGCGCCTCGGCGAAGATCAGATGGACCTCCGAGGTCCAGGGACCGAGCCCCTTCACCGCGCACATCATCGCCACCGCCTCGACATCCGGCAGCGTCGCGAGGCGGTCGAAGTCGAGCCGTCCGTCCAGGCAGGCCGCCGCCAGCGAGCGCGCATGCGCCGCCTTGGGCCGCGAGAGGCCCGCGACGCCGCAGAGCGTCGTGTCGTCCAGCTCCAGCAGCCCCTCGGGAGTCAGCGCGCCGGGAATGGCGTAAAGCCGCCGCCAGATGGCGCCCGCAGCCTGGTTGCTGATCTGCTGGCCGCAGATGGTGCGCAGGATGCCAGCAAAGCCGCGCGGCCGCGTGCGCCAGGGCAGCGGTCCCGCGCGCTCCTCGACGCCGGCGAAGAGCGGCTCGGCCGCGAAGAGCTGCTCGCGCTCAGAAAGCGGTGCGAAGGCGGAGGGAGAAGACGTTAACGGGGCCACGGTCGGCATTGTAGGCCGGGTTCAACAGCAGCTGATAGCCGACCGCCATGTTCACGCCCGGCGCCACCCGCGCATCGTAGTAGAGCTCGGTGACCCATTCCGGCCGGTAGTTCAGCCGCCCGTCGCCGGTGATGAAGCCGATGCCGCCCGCCTCCAGGTAGCGCCGGCGCCCCGCGCTGATCCAGCCAATGTTGGTGCCGAGCCCGACCGTGTCGTTCGGCCGGTTCCAGCGCTGGCCGGTGAGCGCGCCGCCGACGCTCACCGCGCGGTCCATCTCGGTGAACATCCAGTTCTGCGTCAGCCCGTCATTCCAGGAGAGCCGGCCGAAGACGCCGAAATCCTCGGTGATCTGCTGGTCGGCGGAGATGGTGACGTTGTGCTTCAGCCGGTAGGAATGGGGGTTCAGGTCGAAGGTGGAGGGGTTGCTGGGGTCGATCTCGTTCCAGCGCGATTGCCGGCTGCGCGAGGCGCCGTAGATGAAGCGCACGGCGCCTGCGCGCTCGCCGAAGCTCCAGAAGCGCTCCAGCGAGACCAGCGCCTGAAAGCCGCGCGTCACCGAGGGGTCGAGGAACAGCCCGTTCACCTGGCGCGCCACGCGGAAGGCGCCGCCGCGGACGGCCCAGTTCCCGTTCTCCCACTCGACGGCGAAGCCCTCGGTGAAGCCGCGCGCGTCGGCCGCGTAGTCGAAGCCGCCGCCGCCCACCAGAGCCCAGTTCATGAACTGCGTGCGTGCGTCATGCGCGTAGCGGTTGTCGTCGAAGATGTCCCAGACCGCGAACTTGCCGATGGTGATGGTGATGCGCTCGCGCGCCATAGGCTCGCTGAAGCGCAGCGGATCGTTGTCCGTCGGCACCGTGTCGCCGGAGAGTCCGATCGTCTGGCGGAAGAAGACGCGGGGCACGAAGAAGTTCGGTTCCATCGTGCCGAGGCGGAAGGCCTCGCCGTTCGGGAAGGCCGCGGCACCCGTGGAGTTCGACAGGCCGAAGCCGCGCGTCACCGAGGGGTTGAAGATGACGTCCGCGCCCTGCCATAGCCGCCGCCCGAAGATGAGGTCGGTCGAGAGCGTGTTGCGCGCCTGGGCCGCGGGCGTGAGGCTGCCCGCGGCGCGATAGGGCGAGGGGAAGCCGGCCTGTCCCTGCAGGATGAAGGTGGCCTGGCCGCGGAGCATCCAGCCCAGCTCCTCCAGCCGGTCCTGCTTGGCGGCGAGCGAGGGGATCAGCGACTCCTCGGGCGCGCCGATATTGGGCGTGCCCACCGAGCCGAAGCGGCCGGTCTGCGCCGAAGCAAGGCCGGGCAGCAGGAGAACCGTCAGGATCGCGAGGAAGCGCATGCTCGCCCGCTAGACTGCCCGAAGAGGAACGGCAAGCACGATGCAAATCCTTCACGACGTGGAAGCTGGACCGAAACGCGCGACGGCTGCCCAGGTTTGACGCGCGGCCCGCCTGCCATGAAGCTGCGGCCTCCATCCGGAGGAAATCATGACCCAGCGCCCCTACACCCAAGCCGACCTCGACGCCCTGTGCGAGTGGGACACGCCCACCATCTGCAACGCGCTCGAGGTCGTGGTGCCGGCGCGCCGGGGCTATGGCTTCACCGTCCGCACCTTCGACTGCGCGCACCCCTCCATGAAGCCGATCTGCGGCCCCGCCCGGGTCGGCACGATCCGCGCCGCGCACCCGCACGGCCGCACGGCCGAGGCCGACCGCGCCTCGCGCATCGGCTGGTACGAGTATGTCGCCAACACCGACATGCCGACCGTGGTCGTGCTGCAGGACCTCGACGACGTGCCCGGCACCGGCGCCTTCTGGGGCGAGGTGAACACCAACGTCCATAAGGGCCTGAAGTCGCTGGGCTGCGTCACCAACGGTTCGATCCGCGACCTCGACATGGTGGCGCCGGAGTTCCAGCTGCTGGGCATCATCAACCCGAGCCACGCCTTCGTGCATGTGGTCGACTGGGGCCGCCCGGTCACGGTGCACGGCATGGCCGTGAACCATGACGACGTGGTCCATGCCGACCGCCACGGCGCCGTCGTCATCCCCGGCGACGTGGTGAAGGCCATCCCCGCCGCGATCGACCTGCTGACGCGCAAGGAAGCGGTGATCCTGGAGATGGCGAAGCGCCCCGACTTCGACATCGCCAAGCTGCGCGAGGCGCTGGCCAAGTCCGCCGACATTCACTGAGAG
>JAQGHZ010000480.1 GCA_028291485.1 Rubritepida sp.
AGAGCACGCCGAGCAGCCCGCCCAGCATGGTGGCCAGCAGGATGCGCAGCATGGCGTGCGAGCCGTCATGGAACTCCAGCGTCCAGTCCGAGAGCTTCTGGTCGAGCCGCCGCAGCGCATAGGCGCAGCCGCCGACGCAGCCCAGCAGCAGCGGCAGAACGAAGCCCGTCAGCACCGAGATGGCGCCGGCCGTGCGGATCTCCGTGCGCTCCCAGTGGCGAGGCATCTTGTCGTCGTCGGAGGCCGCCGGCAGGGTGGAGCAGGCGCTCCGTCCGTGGATCCAGCGACAGATGGCGTCGAACACGCCGCCGAGCACGAGGATGTGGGTGCGGTGGTTCCAGGCCGCCAGCCGCAAGAAGGTCAGCTCTTCGCGCAGCGACGCCTGGGACCACTGGCCACACAGCGCCGCCGCCTGCGCACCGGAGCTCTCGGCCGAGGAGGGGTGCCGGCCCGGCAGCGGACGGCGCTCGTTGTCGTCACCGGGGCAGAAGGTCGGGAACAGGGCGGCCGGTCGCGGCTCGCCATCGCGGGACGGGGCGGCCTCCACCGTGGTCCAGGCCCCGGCCGGCAGCTTCGCGAGCTCGCCATAGGTGGTGGTCAGTTCGCGCCGCACCTCCTGGAGCTGCTGCACGGCCCGCCGCCCGTCATCGACATGGGCGAGCAACAGCACGCCGACGCCGGTAGCCAGGACGGCGATGAGGGTGATCCATTCCATGATTCGGCGGAGCGTGGCGGCGCGGGTCGCCACGGCGGGCGGCGGCTCGTTGTCTTCCAGCGGGATGCGCAGATAGGCGCTGCTGAGGCGGATGGTGGCGACGGAGGCCGGCGCGGCCCGGCGGCTGAGGTCGTCCACGCAGGCGACGAGGGTGGCGAGCTTCGCCTGGTCGTGCACGACCTCGGCCGGGTCGGCGGTCAGGACGGACCAGGCGGCGACGTGGTCGCCGGTGGCTGTGAGGGCGGTGGGGACGGCGGGGCCGATCGGGCGGTCCGGCCGGCGCGCGGCGAAGCGGAGCAGAAGGCGGCCGTCGCGTTGCAGGCCGCGGATGTAGTCGGTGGCCACCTCGTCGGGGGTGGGCAGGAGCTTTTCCGCGTGCAGCGGCCGCTGGTCGTCCATGGAGACGCTTCCTTCGCGGGAATCGAATGCCTGGGCATCATGTCCGCGCCGGAAGGGTTCGTCCATCTCTTTCCTGGCAGGGTACTTTCCCACCAAAGGCGAGGGGCGGGTAATTTCTTCGCCGTGCAAGTAACCGGCGCGCCTATTCGCCGGGAGACGCCGCCCGGCGCACCCAGAGCCAGAGAGTCGGCGTCACGGCCAGCTCCGTCCCGAGCGCGAGGAGGTTCGGCAGCGAGGGCAGCCCGGCGAGGGCGAGCCCCAGCAGGCGGGCGAGGCCGCCAGCGCGACGATGGGCACGAGGATGCCGAAGACCCAGGCCCGGTGCTCCAGGTCGAATGCCGCCCAGGCGAAGGCGGTCCCGATGCCGGGCAGCAGGCCGGAAAGGTAGCGCAGATGGTTGTCCACCGCGGACGGCCCGGCGCTGCCGAGGAAGGCGGTCCCCGCCAGGCAACCGGCGAGGCCGGCCAGGATGGGGACGCAGCAGGCCAGCCAGATCGTCGTGCGGAGCATCCTGCACGCAAGACGCGCGAGGGCGCCCCGCGGATGCATCAGCCCTTCAACGCGATCGCGGCCCCCAGCACCACCAGCGACACGAAGAACACCTGGCGAAAGACCTGCTCCGACATGGCGCCACGCAGCCGCGTGCCGATGGACTGCCCGATCAGCGCCGGCACCAGCGCCAGCAGAGACTGGCCCAGCAGACCCCAGTGCAGGTCGCCAGCGCCGCCCAGCAGCAGGCCGAGGCCGAGCGTCGCCACGGTAAAGGTCACGCCGAGCGCGCGCACCAGCTCGTCCTTGCCGAGCCCCTGCGCTTGCAGGAAGGGCACGGCAGGGATGACGAAGATGCCCGTGGCCGAGGTGAGCCCACCCGTGGCGAGGCCGATGGCGAGGCCCCAGCGCTCCGGCAGCCGCGGCCGCCAGGCGGCGAGCCCCACGGCGCCGTACACCGCCAGCACGATGCCCAGCACCAGCGCCCCGTAGCGCCCGCCGAAGCCGCCCCAGAGCCAGCCCCCGGCCAGGATGCCGACGAGGAGGCTGAGCAGCATCGGCCAGAAGCGCCGCGTCAGCGCCCAGGAGGCCGAGGCCGGCGCCATCTGCACGAGGTTGGTGACGATCGAGGGCAGCAGCAGCAGCGCCGCCGCCTGGGCCGGGCTCAGCAGCAGCGTGAGCAGCGCCATGGCGATGGTCGGCAGGCCGAGGCCGATGAGGCCCTTCACCCCGCCGGCCAGGAGGAAGACAAGGCCGATCGCGGCGGCCTGGAGGAGGTCTGGCGTGTTCATGGGGTGAGGCTTACCGGCGCCGGCCCCGCGACGTTTCGGAAGGGACCGAAGCCACGGCGTGCACATGAGCACGGCCCGGAGCCCCGGCCCGGAGCATCAGCCCGAAGCCTCAGGCCTGCGTCTTGTACACCTCGATGATGTCGTTCAGCAGCTTCAGCGCCTCGGCCTTCGGGCGCTGGAAGGCGTTGCGGCCGACGATCGAGCCGTTGCCGCCGCCGGCATGGATGGCCCGCACCTCGTCCAGCAGCGCGTCCGCGCCCTTGGCCTCGCCGCCCGAGAAGACCACCAGCCGCCGCCCGTTGAAGCAGGCCTTCACGATATGCGCGATGCGCGCCGCCGGATCCTTCACGTCCACCGGATAGGCGGCGTAGGTCTTCTTCGCGGCCTCGAGAAAGATCGCCTCGGTCGGCGGCTTCACCTTGATGATGTGCGCCCCCGTGAGCGCGGCCATGTGCGCGGCATAGGCGGCGATGTCGAGCGCCGTCTCGCCCACCTTGTCCAGCATCGGCCCGCGCGGATAGGACCACACGACCACCGCGAGGCCGACCGACTTGGCCTCCTCGGCGAGCTCGCGCAGCTCCTCGATCATCTCGAACTGGTACTCGCTGCCGGGATAGATGGTGAAGCCGATGGCCGAGCAGCCCAGGCGCAGCGCGTCGGAGACCGAGGCCGTCACCGCCTGGTCCTTCGTCGTGGACAGGCTGTTGGAGGAATTCAACTTCAGGATGGTCGGGATGCAGCCGGCGAAGGTGGCGGCCCCGGCCTCGATCGGGCCAAGCGGCGCGGCATAGGCGTTCAGCCCCGCCTCGAT
>JAQGHZ010000554.1 GCA_028291485.1 Rubritepida sp.
AACTGGCCGACGTGCAGCGGCTCGACCCTGGTGATCTTCATGGCGCTTCTCCTCCTCGCATTTCGCTATTGATGGAGCAGATCGGCCTCCTTGGCGAGTCCGGGCGACCAGCGCGTGATGCGGTGGATGGAGGCCGGCGGCGTGTTCTCGCGCACCGTGTCCAGCCGTTCCGCCTTCAGCCCCAGCCGATCGAGGATGCCGCTGCGGATCGGGAAGCGCGGCCCGAAACCCAGTTGGTAGAAGGCGGCCCCCGGCCGGAGATGCGCGAAGGCCCCCGCCAGGATGGCGGACACTTGCCGGGCCGGCAGCGCGTGCATCGGCAGGCTGCAGATCACCGCGGCGGCCTTCTCGCCGCGGAAGAGCCCCGTGTCGCCCAGCGCGGCGACACCGAGGACCGTTGCCTCCGGATAGGTGAGCCGCAGGAATTCCGCGAATTCCGAGCCGAGCTCGATCAGGGCCAGCCGGTGCTGCGGCAGGCCGCGGGCGAGAAGCTCCTGCGCGAAGGCGCCCGTCCCGGCGCCGAGCTCGATCAGCGGCGCGTCGCTGGGCAGGACCAGATCGGCGATCCGCCGCGCCAGCGCCCCGCCGGTGGAAGCGACGGAGCCGACCCGCTGCGGGTCGTTGATCCAGCCGCAGAAGCTCCTCCAGTTCTCCGCAATGCCCATGCCTTCGATCTCCCGATGTGAGGGGAGGGTTTCGCACCTGAATGTTGCAGACGGATGTCGGGGAGTGTTTCGGAAGGTGACCGGAATCCATTTCCGCGCTTGATCGGAATCGGGCGGCGGCGCAGCCTTGGCGCACCTGGGACGAGTCGGCCGTTCCGTGCCGCCGGGGACTGAGATTCGGGAATTGGGAGACAAACCGACATGCTGAAATCCTGGCTGCGCGCGCCGCTTGCGGCGCTCGCGCTCTGCGCCGTCTCGGCGGGCGCCATGGCGCAATCGACACCGCCCTCGCCAACGCTGAACGCGATCCGCTCCCGCGGCACGCTGGTCTGCGGCGTGAACGCCAACACGCCCGGCTTCACCACCATCGACAGTCGCGGCGAGTATCGCGGCATGGTGGCCGACCTGTGCCGCGGCCTCGCCGCTGCCATCTTCGCCGACGCGACCAAGGTGCGCTTCGTGCCGCTCTCCTTCGCGACGCGCTTCACCGCGCTCAGCGCCGGCGAGGTGGACCTGCTCTTCCTCACCAGCACCATGACGGTGATGCGCGACACGACGCTCGGCCTGCGTTTCGTCGAGGCCTATTTCTATGACGGCCACGGCTTCATGGCCCGTCGCGACGCCAATGTGCAGAACGCCCGCGGCCTCGCCGGCGCCACCATCTGCCTGAACCCCGGCACGACCAACGAGCAGATCACGGCCGAGTACTTCCGCAGCCAGAACCTGCAGTTCACGCCCGTGCTGCTGGAGCAGAACGAGCAGGTGCTCGCCGCGCTCTCCGCCGGCCGCTGCGACGCCTTCGGCTTCGACGCCTCGGGCCTCGCCGCCATGCGCTCGGCGCTGCCCAACCCGAACGACTGGGTGATCCTGCCGGAGCGCTTCAGCAAGGAGCCCTACACGGCCGTGATCCGCCGCGGCGACGAGAGCTGGTTCGAGATCACGCGCTGGTTCACCTACGCGATCATCGAGGCGGAGGAGCAGGGCGTCACGGCCGCGAACGCTGAGGAGATGCGCCGCACCTCGCAGGATGCGAATGTGCGCCGCCTGCTGGGCGCCGTGCCCGAGGTGGGCCAGGCGCTGCGGCTCGATCCGGCCTGGGCCTACAATGCGATCCGCGCGATCGGGAATTACGGCGAGCTGTACAATCGCAGCCTCGGCCCGAACACGCCGCTGGCCATGCCGCGCGCGCAGAACGAGATCTGGACGCGCGGCGGGCTGCTCTACGCGCCGCCGTTCCGGTGAGCCGCCGAGCCCGATCGCTTCGGGCCTGATTGCCCAATTTCTCGGCGCGTGGCTTCGGCCGCGCGCAGAAATTCACCGCGGCCGGGAACGGCCGCGGTTCTTCGTTCGGCGCCCTCTCATCCATTCGTTGACTCGCCAAGCGTGCGCGAACGACCATCCTGCCCATCAAACACAGGGATTGGGGTGCTGAAACATGAAATGGGATAAGCCCATCCGCGCCGTTCTGGCCGCGGCCTTCGTTGCCTTGACCGGAGCCGCCGCGCAGGCCGGCCCGATCATGGATCAGATCCGCGCGCGAGGTCAGCTGAACTGCGGCATTAACACCGGTGTCGCCGGCTTCGCGCTGCCCGACAGCCGGGGGGTCTGGCAGGGCCTCGACGTCGATCTCTGCCGCGGCCTCGCGGCCGCGATCTTCAACGACGTCACGAAGGTGCGCTTCTTCCCGCTCTCCTCCTCCACGCGCTTTACCGCGCTGGGCTCGGGCGAGGTCGACGTGCTCTTCCGCACCAGCACGCAGACCATGCTGCGCGACACCACTCTCGGCCTGCGTCATGCCGTGACCTACTTCTATGACGGCCATGGCTTCATCGTGCGCAAAAGCCTGGGCGTGGAGCGGGTGCGCGACATGGCCGGCGCGACGATCTGCCTGATCCAGGGCACGACGAACGAGCAGGTCACGGCCGACTACTTCCGCAGCGTGAACGTCGAGTTCCGTCCGGTGGTCTTCGAGCGGACCGACCAGGCGGCCGTCGCGCTGCAGGCCGGCCGTTGCGACAGCTTCGGCACCGACGCCTCCCAGCTGGCCGCCGTGCGCTCCACCATGCAGACCCCGTCCGACTGGACGATCCTGCCGGAGCGCTTCAGCAAGGAGCCCTATGCGGCCTATATCCGCCGCGGCGACGACGAGTGGTTCGACGTGGTGCGCTGGTACACCACCGCGCTGATCGAGGCGGAGGAGCAGGGCGTCACCGCCGCCAATGCGGAGGAGATGCGCCGCACCAGCACCAATGCCAATACGCGCCGCTTGCTGGGCGCGACGCCGGAACTGGGCCAGTCGCTCAAGCTGGACGCGGCCTGGGCCTACAATGCGATCCGCGCGATCGGCAATTACGGCGAGCTCTATGAGCGGACCATGGGCGAGAACACACCGGTCGCGCTCCCGCGCGGTCCGAACCGGCTCTGGACCCAGGGCGGGCTGATGTACGCGCTGCCGATGAGGTGAGGCTTTCGGGGCCCGCACGCGCAGCGTGCCGGCTGTAAGATCGGTGGGGCGGCCCTTCGCTTCGAGGGGCCGCCGATGCCGCCGTCGAGTTACCCCTCCGACGGTCCCGTCGGAGGGTTTTCCCTGTGACGCGCTCTCGCGCTGCAACACACCCGTAGGTTGACTTCGCCCGGCCCCGCGCGGACCATCCGGCCCACTAGAACAGGGACCAGGACCGCCAAATCATGAAATGGAATACCCCCCTTCGCGCCACGCTGGCCGCGGC
>JAQGHZ010000351.1 GCA_028291485.1 Rubritepida sp.
CATGCGCGCCCGTGCCGGCGGACGCATGAGCGGCGGCGAGCAGCAGATGCTCACCATCGGGCGGACGCTGATGGGCAACCCGCGCCTCATCCTGCTGGACGAGCCGAGCGAAGGCCTCGCCCCCGTCATCATCGAGCGCATGGCGGACGCCATCCTCACCCTCAAGCGGGAGGGGCTGACCGTCCTGCTCAGCGAGCAGAATCTGCATTTCGCGCGCCTCGTCTCCGACCGTGCCTGCGTGCTGGAGAAGGGCGCGATCCGCTGGGAGGGCACGATGGAATCGCTGATGGCCGACGAGGCGGCGCGGGCGCTGTACCTGACGGTTTAGCGCACTTACGCTTTGGCCGGCCGATCCCACATGCGGTCAGTCCCATGCTCGCGGTCCCGCGAGCTTCAGAAAGAACTCCATGATCTCCATTCACCAGGCCTGCATCCCTCCGGCGGTGCGCGCACTCAATGCCCTGTCCGCGATCCTCGCCAAGGGCGCCGCGCATTGCGAGGCACGCTCGATCGATCCGTCCGCGCTGCTGCAGTTCCGCCTCTACCCCGACATGTTCCCGCTGACGCGTCAGGTGCAGATCGCCAGCGACAGCGCCAACCGCCTCGGCGCCCGCATGGCCGGCGTGCCGGTGCCCAGCATGCCCGACACCGAGACCAGCTTCGCCGAGCTGGAGGCGCGGCTGGCCAAAACGATCGCCTTCCTGACCTCGCTTCCGGCCTCGCAGTTCGAGGGCGGTGAGACCCGCGAGATCGTGATCCCCGGCCGCAAGGGCGAAACGCGGATGCCGGCGCTGGAATACATCCAGGGCTCGGCCTTCCCGAACCTCTATTTCCACGTGGCCACGGCCTACGACATCCTTCGCCACAACGGCGTGGAGATCGGCAAGCGCGACTTCCTGGGCACGCCGGCCTGAGCTGAAAAGGGGGGGCTGAAAAGGGGGGCGTGGTCAGAGCCGCGCCTCCAGCACCCGCCCCGTGAAATGGGTGATGCCGCGCTGCCAGGCCCAGGCGATGGCCACCGGCGTATCGGCCCCCAGCAGCACCACGCGCGAGCGGTCGGCCGGCAGCGCCGCATCCCACGCCGTGCGCGCCGCACCATCGCCGGACAGCAGCTCCGGGCGGAAACGTAGCCGCAGCATCGGCAGGGCCAATCGATGCGCCGGCAGCAGCGGCAGCAGCGCCGGCTCCATCTCGTCCAGCCCGAGCCGCCAGCCGCGCCGCTGCGACAGGTCGTGCACCAGCGCAAAACCCGCGGGATCGGCGAGCAACTCCTCCGCCGCCACGCAGACCACCAGATGGCCGCGCCCTTGGGGCCCCAGCACCGCGTCGAGCCGCAGGAACTCCGCCTCCGTGACCGCGCCCAGGCCGAGCGGCAGGCAGGCCTCGCCCAGGGCCCGCGCCTCCTGCGGCCGGGCCAGGTCCGCCAGCATCCGGCGCTCGGCGGCATGGCGGAACCGGCGCGCATATCCGGGCGACCCGGCCAGCGAGCGGCCGGGCAGGAGGGCCGCCGCGACATCCGCCACGTGCGGCCGCAACTCCGTCCAGACGGCCTGCGCCTGCTCGTCGCCCGAGGCCAGCCGCCAGATCGTCTGCCGGCGCAGGAAGGAGGCGAGGTTGGAGGTCGCCAGCGCCCGCAGCGCCGCGTCCATCTCGGCACCCGAAGGCGGCGGCGATCCGGAGGCCGGCTCGGGGGCCGGTGCCGACGTGCCGTCCAGCCCCAGCGCCGCCTCGACCAGGGTGAGCAGCCGCGCCGCCTCGGCCGGCAGCCGCAGCGTGGGGAGCAGGGTCTCCGCCGCGATCTCCGGCATCAGGCGGGAGAGGGTGCGCCGCACCTCCTCCAGATGCTCGCCCGGCGGGGGCGAGAGCACGGCGAGGTCGCCGCCGGGCAACTCGTAGAGCCGCGCCCGCGTCGGACGCAGCACCGGCGCCAGCGCCTCGCGCACCATGCGCAGGTGGCGCGGCTCGCGCAGCCGCGCGGGCAGCAGGGCGAGCCGCAGGTACAGCACCCGCCGCTCGACGCCGGAGGTCACGCATTCGCGCGCCACGGTCGCGAGCGCCATGGCGTCCCGCATCGGGGCGCTGCCGTCCCAGGCGAGGTCCGCCGTGGCGAGGCTCATGAGGCGATTCCCTCGTGCAGGATCCCGGGCACACGGCACCAGCCCGGCACCGCCCGGCCGAGCGCGATCAGCAATTCCGGCCGGTGCCTGGGCGACGCATCGCCGACGGGCACGGCCCAGGCCAACCCGGGGGCCTCTACCCAGTCCAACGCGCGAGCCTCGGCCGCGACCAGCCCGACGGCCCAGCCGGCGGCGCGCAGCTCCGACTCGATCGCGGCGAAGCGCGCAGGATCGGCACGCGAGGAGAGCGGCAGCAGCGCGATGGGCCGGTTGGGGTCGTCCGGAGCCGCGCCCCGCAAGGGCGCGCCGGCGGGGAGTCCCCCGCGCGGCAGGTCGAGGACCAGCCGCAACCCGGGCCGCAGCGCCGGCAGCAGGCCCCGCTGCGCCGGATCGGCGAGCGCAGCCAGCAGCCGGCGGCAGAGCCATTCGCGCGCCAGCGACTCGAGCTGGGGATCCGGCAGGCCTAGCGGCGCCGGCCCCAGCCGCTGCGCCACCGGACGATGTCCGGCGCCCTCGGCGAAGAGGGTCAGGCGGGCGAAGTCCGGCACGGCCATGGGCGCGCAGCGGGCCTCCAACTCGGCGAGGCCGGGCACCGGCTCGGGGGAAGTAGTGTCGCGGCAGCGGGCCTCCGCCAGCCGACGCCCGGCGGGAAGGATCCAGGCCTCCGGCACTCGCCCGGTCAGCCCGGCGATGACGCGGCCCGCCCGATGGCCCGGCGCGGCCTGGGCGCCCAGCAGCAGGTCGCCGCCCGGCAGGGCGAGCACCTGGCCGCCGCCCAGCACGGCCGCCTCCTCCATCAGCGCCCGCGCCACCCGGCGCGCCGCGAGCGGCCCGCGGGCCGGGCTGAAGAGCGCCAGCGCACCCTCCGGCATCGCCGCCAGGGCCGTCCGCCAATCCTGTGCAACAGGGAATCCCATGGTGTCCGCGGCCCTTCCTGCGCCACGGCCAGATCCTAAGGGCCCGATTCTTAACGAAGCTTGATGACGAAACCTTCGACGCTTCCGTCACATTTTATTGCGGCAATCCATGCCGTGCGCTACGCCATCATCGATGCCAGTGAGCCCCCCTTCGCCCGTCCATGACGCGGCGACTCCTGCCCAATTGTCTGAAGCGGTTCGGGGTTTGGCGCGCGGCGCCGTCCTCGTCGTCGGCGACGCCATGGTGGATCGTTACGTCCACGGCACCGTCAACCGGGTCAGCCCCGAAGCGCCCGTCGCCATCCTTACCGTCGAGCGCGAGGTCGCGCTGCCCGGCGGCGCCGGCAATGTGGTGCGCAACCTCACGGCCCTCGGCGCGGCCGTTGCCTTTGTCTCTGTCGTCGGCGACGACCAGGCGGGCAGCGACCTCACCGGCCTGATCGGCGGCCAGCCGCGCGTCGAGCCCTGGCTCCTGGTCCAGGGCGGCCGCACCACCACCATGAAGACGCGCTTCCTCGCGGGCGGCCAGCACCTGCTGCGCACCGACCGCGAGCAGTCCGCGCCCATCCATCCGCGCCTCGCCGACCGGCTGGTGAAGATCGCCTCCGACGCCGTGGCCGCGACCACGATCCTCGTCCTGTCCGACTACCGGAAGGGCGTGCTGGCCGGCGACATCCCGGCCCGGCTGATCGCCTCCGCCCAGGCCGCCGGCCGCCGCGTCGTCGTGGATCCCAAGGGCGGCGATCATGACCGCTTCGCCGGCGCCGACCTCATCATCCCCGAGCCCGACGAGCTGGCGAAGGCCACCGGCCTGCCCGTGTATGACGAGGCCAGCGTGGCGGCCGCCGCCAGCGCGCTGCGCCGGATGCACAATTTCGGCGCGGTGCTGGTGCCCCGCGCGCCCGACGGCCTGACCCTGCTCGAGGTCGAGGCCGACGGCAGCGAGACCATCCGCCATTTCCGGGCCGAGGCCTCCGAGGTCCACGACCCCGCCGGCGGCGGCGACGCCGTGGTCGCCGTGGTGGCCGCGGGCCTCGCAACCGGCCTCTCCCTGGCCTCCGTCGCGCGGCTGGCCGCGCTCGCGCTCGGTATCGTCAGCCGCAAGTCCGGCATCGCGCCGGTCCGCGCCGAGGAGCTGCTGGAGGGCCTGACGCCCGGCCGCAGCGCGGCGCGCAAGCTCGTTTCCCTGCCGCTGGCCGCCGAGGTGATCGAGCGCTGGAAGCATCGCGGCTGGCGCATCGGCCTGCTGCAGATGAACGGCAAGCCCTGCCCACCCGCCCTGACCGAGCAGGCCCGCCGCTGGTGCGACCGGCTGCTCGTCGGCGTGGCCGACGAGGGCGAGACGGCGGACCAGCTGGCCGAGCGGCCCGAGGTGGACCTCGTCGCCATCGGCGCCGACCACGGCGGCGAGGAGCTGCTGCGCCTGCTGCGGCCCGACGTGCTGGTCGCCAACGATGCGGATGCCGAACTCGCCGCGCTGCTTCGCGAATGGGGCGGCGAGATTCGCGCCACCGGCTGAACGCCGGGATCAGCCCTCCAGCACCTCGCGCAGCGTTCGTGCCAGCTCCTGCCGCCGATAGGGCTTGGTCAGGAGCTGCGCGCCAGGGTTCAGCCGGCCGTTATGGACCACCGCGTTCTCCGTGTAGCCGGAGGTGTAGAGCAGCTTCAGCCCCGGCCGCACCTCCAGCGCGAGCCGTGCGAGATCGGGACCGGACAGCCCGCCCGGCATCACCACATCGGTGAAGAGCAGGTCGATCCGTCGCTCGCGGTCGTGCACGATATGCAGCGCCTCGGCCCCGCTCGCTGCCGAGAGCACCGTGTAGCCCAGTGCCTTCAACTCGCCGGTGACGTGGGAGCGCACGAGGTCGTTGTCCTCCACGGCCAGCACCACCTCGCCGGCGCCGATCGCCGGCGCGGGCCGGGTGGGCTCGGCGCCGGCCGGCAGCGCATCGGCGCGCGGCAGATACAGCTTTACCGTGGTCCCCTCGCCGCACTCCGAATAGAGCGTGATGTGGCCCCCCGTCTGCCGGACGAAGCCGTAGACCATGCTGAGGCCCAGCCCGGTGCCCTTGCCCACCTCCTTGGTGGTGAAGAAGGGCTCGAAGGCCTGCGCGAGGATTTCCGGCGCCATGCCGGTGCCGCTGTCCGACACCGCGACCATCACGTAGTCGCCGGCCTGCACCTCCGGATGCTGGTCGGCATAGGCCGCGTCGAGATGGGTGCAGCTCGTCTCGATGGTCAGCACACCGCCGGAGGGCATGGCGTCGCGCGCGTTGAGCGCGAGGTTGAGCGTCGCCGATTCGAGCTGCGCCGAATCCACCATCGCCGGCCACAGGCCCGGATTGAGCACGATCCGGCACTCGATGTGCTCGCCCAGCGTCCGCCGCAGCAGCCCTTGCATGCCGAGCACGAGGCGGTTGGTGTCGACCGCCTTCGGCGCCAGCGGCTGGCGCCGCGCGAAGGCGAGCAGGCTGCGCGTCAATTCCGCCCCGCGCTCCGCCGCCATGACCATGGAGAGCGCGAGCTCGCGCGATTCGGGCCGATCGGCCAGGTCGTCCACCAGGAACTCGGCATTGCCGAGGATGACCGTCAGCAGGTTGTTGAAGTCGTGCGCGATGCCGCCGGTGAGCTGGCCCACCGCCTCCATCTTCTGCGCCTGGCTGAGCCGGCGGTTCAGCTCCTCGATGGAGGCATGCTGCCGCTGGATCGCCTCCGCGGTCCGGTTGAGCTGGCCCATGAGCCCGCCCAGCTCGCCGCGGGGATGCGGCTCGGGGATGCGCGCCTTCAGGTCGCCCGCCTCCAGCTGGGCTGCCATGGCGCCGATCCGCAGGACCTGCCGGCGGATCGCGATCTCGGCCAGCAGCCAGACGCCCAGCACGAGCATCACCGCCATGGCCGCCAGCGCCGCCATCTCCTGGGTCAGCCGCCGGTCGGCCGGATTGGTGAGGTCGTGGGTCGGCCGGCCGATCAGCAGGTGCAGCCCCGGGCCTTCGGTGACGTTCACGCTGGCCGTGGCCCAGATGCGGTCGGTGCCATCGAGGTCTGTCACCCGCCCGGCGCCGCCGTTGGGATGGGTCAGGGCGAAGGCGAAGACCGGCTCGCCCGTGATCCGCGCGCCCTGGCGGTCGGAATTGGCCTCCAGCGGCAGCCAGCTCAGCACCGTGCCGTCCCCGGTCATCAGCAGCAGGTCGGTGCCAGGCGCCAGCCGGTTCTGCAGGAAGCGCTTGAGGTCGAGCGAGGCGAGCAGGACGAAGGGCGGCCGCCCGTCCCGCAAGGGAGCCGGGACGGCGATCTGCAGCACGGCGGCGCCGGTCAGGCGGCCGACGGCGGGCTCAACCGCCAGTTGGCTGGTGCCGTCGACGACGCGCTGGAAGTATCGGCGGTCGCTTAGGTCGAGGCTGCGACCGGACCTCAGCGAATCGCAATGGACCCGGCCGTTCGGTTGGAGGGTGACCAGGCCCGTATATTGCGGGTACTCGAGCAGCACGGCGGCGAGGAAGGCCGAGCAGGCCGCACGGTCGGTCGTATCGAGGTCGCGCGCGCGGGCCAGGCCGTATTGCAGCTGGGCGGCGCCGCGGATTCGCTCGTTCAGTGCGGTGGCGGCGGCATTGGCTTCGACGGCCAGCCCGGCGGTGGCGAGGCGGATGGCTTCGTTGCGATCAATGACGAAACGAAAGCCGATCAGAAAAACCGGGATCAGGGTGGCGCAGAGGACCAGCAACAGCAATCGGGTTCTTATGCTCATGCCCGAGCATCCCGGTATTCGCCATCCCCACGACAGTGGGGAATCGTCCGGGCCGGCCTCACTTCTGGGAGGGACGCGATGACTGTTCGAGTCCTCGGCGCGCCGGAACGGCGTTGGCGGCGCGCGCGGCGAATTCAATTCGAATTTTGTCGAACGTTACCGAGGGCCGGCATAATCATCAATAGAAGGCCGCGAAAAAATTCGGCGATGGATTGCGGAGAAGAAAATAGCAACGCGGGAATGGTCTTATGCCGGAAAGCGCGATGCTAAGTCTTCGGCGGGGCGAAGCCCGCCGAATTCATGGGACGCTCAGTCGGCCGAGACCACGTTGCAGCCATTGCGACTGCGCAGGCGGTCGCAGGCCTGCTGGGCGCCGCCCTGGCTGAGGCCGATGACGCGGGCGCGGAACAGCGTCGCGCGGCCCACCGAGACCGGCATCACCACCACGCGGCCGCCGACGCTGCTCTGCGCGCCCTGGGCTGCCGACCGTGCCTGCTCCGGCGACGTGAAGGCGCCGACCTGGACGCCCCAGGCGCCGCTGGTCGCGACGGCGGGACGGAGGCCGGAGGACAGCGTGCTGGCCTGGGCGCTGCCGATGAAGTTGAAGCGCGAGCCGCCAGGCTGGGCCGCGACGGGCGGGCGGCTGGCGACGAGCTGCGGCGCGGCGCGGGGCGGTTCGGAACGCCCGGCGCTCTCCGCCATCCGGGCGGCGCCTTCCGGCGTGGAGCCGTCGGGGATCGGGTCCATGCGCGCCACGATGATCCGGTCGCCGATGACTTCTCCGCCCATCGGCATCTCGGTCCCGGCGGCGCGCGCGTTGCTTTCGGCGATGCGGGCCGCGCCTTCCGGCGTGGAGCCGTCGGGGATCGGCATCATGGCGACCACGCCGCCGCGGCCGCTCATGGGAACCAGGCCGCCGCCCGTCTCGGCGAGGCTGCCGGAGCTGCGCGTCGGCGCGGCGGAGGCCATGCGGACCGGCGCGATATTCGCCTCGGCCGGCGGCAGCGAGGCGTATTGCGCGTTCTGCTCGCGGATCGAGCGGGCATCGGCCAGGGCCGCGCGCATGGAAGCGTCCATGCGGCGCGGGCCGGGCGGGACGTTCAGCGGAATCTCGGCGGCGGCATAGACCTCGGCGGGCGCGCGGCGCACCGGGCTGGAGCGGATCACGTTGGGTCCGACGCGGGCGACGTAGTTGCGCGTCTCGTTCGGCAGGCCGCGGTTGTTGTAGAGGTAGTCCTCCAACCGGCGCGGGCCGGCATTGTAGGCGGCCAGGAAGGCGGGCGAGCCATAGAGGTCGTACATCTCGCGCAGGTAGGCGGCGCCGGCCATGAGGTTGTCATAGGGGTGATAGGGGTCGTCGCCGAGGGTGTGGCGGCGCTGCAACTCGCGATAGGTGCCGGGCATCACCTGCATCAGGCCCATGGCGCCGACCGGCGAGGTGGCGCCGGCACGGCCGCCGGATTCCTGCCGCATCACGCTGCGGATCCAGGCTTCCGGCACGTCGAAGCGGCGGGAGGCCTCGCGGACCCAGGGGCCCCAGGGGTCGCTCGCCGGGCCGGGCGGATCATAGCTGCGGGCCTGGTGGAAGCTGCGCGAGGAGGTGACGGGCCCACCCTGAGGTGTCGAGCCGCAGGCGGCTAGCATCGCCAGCACGCCCAGCGCAGCCAAAGGCCGCACCAGCCGAACACCTCGGCGCAAAACAATGACCTGCATTCCCCAGAAACTCCCCCTGTCGCCGCGGATCAAGACATCCGGCACCACCCCCATGGAACCGGACACCGCAGCGATAAACCGAGCCGCGCAGTGATAAACCGAGCCGCGCGGCCGGCATGGCTGAGCCAGACCCTACCGTCGACCTGACCATACGATCAAGCAAAGAAGTCCATTCTAGGGCAAGTGTCGCTTCCGTGATGGCGAAAACCGGGGACATGCGGCATCATGGTCACATGTCTCCTTCTCTTCGCATGGGCGCGCTGGCGCTCGCCATGGGCGCGGCGAGTTGCGGCGTGTCCTCCCCGCCACAGCCGGCGGCCACGCCCGACGAACTCGCCGCTCCGCTGGTCGCGCCGGCGGTGGAGCGCGGCGTTGTGGTGGGCCTGCGGTCGCTGGCCGCGCCGCCCGCCTCCGAGTCGCGGCAG
>JAQGHZ010000612.1 GCA_028291485.1 Rubritepida sp.
GCACGGTGCGGCCGTCCACCGTCGCCTCGAAGCCCACCTCGGGCCAGGCCAGCGCCAGCCGGCGGAGCGAGTCGATGGCAGCGTCGCCCTCGGCGCGAGGGGTGCGCAGGAACTTCCGCCGGGCCGGGGTCGCAAAGAAGAGGTCCAGCACCTCGACCCGCGTGCCCGGCGCGCCCGAGGCCGGCTGCACCGCGGATTTCCGCCCGCCCTCGACCGTCACGCGATGCGCCTCGCCGCCCGGGATCCGCGAGGTCAGCGAGAGCCGCGCGACCGCGCCGATGGAGGGCAGCGCCTCGCCCCGGAAGCCCAGCGTGCCGATGGCGAAGAGCATCGCCTCCTCGGGCAGCTTGGAGGTGGCGTGGCGCTCGACGGCTAAGGCCAGCTCCTCCTCGGGAATGCCGTGGCCGTCATCCTCGACGAGGACGCGGCCGATGCCGCCCTCCTCCAGCGCCACGCGGATGTGGCGGGCGCCGGCGTCGAGCGCATTCTCCACCAGCTCCTTCACCACGGCGGCCGGGCGCTCGACCACCTCGCCGGCGGCGATGCGGTTGGCGGTGGTGGTGGGGAGGAGTCGGATGGTCACGGCGCGAGGTTAGCAGAAAATCGGAGGCGCTTGGTTAACCCCTCACCCGCGCCGGATTGCCGACCGCCGTCGCACCCGCCGGCACGTCCCGCGTCACCACCGCGCCCGCGCCGATGATCCCTCCGTCGCCGATGGTCACCCCCGGCAGGATTAGCGCGCCGCCGCCGATCCAGACGTCGGCGCCGATGCGGATCGGCCGGCCGGATTCCAGCCCCGCGGCGCGCGTGGCGGCGTCGCGCGGGTGGTCGGCGGCGAGGATCTGCACACCCGGCCCGATCTGCGTGCGGTCGCCGATGGAGACCGGCACCACGTCCAGGATCACGCAGTTGAAATTGAGGAAGGCCCCGGCGCCGAGGTGGATGTTCCAGCCGTAGTCGCAATGGAAGGGCGGGCGGATCACCGCCCCCTCGCCCACCTCGGCCAGCCGCTCGCGCAGCCGCGCGAGGCGCAGGGCGGGGGTTTCGACGCTGGCCGCGTTGTACTGCACGAGCCAGGCGGCGGTGGCCGCGATCTCCGCCTGCAGCTCCGGATCGGCGCCGCTGTAGAGCTCGCCGGCCAGCATCTTCTCCCGCTCGGTCACGCCTCGTTCTTTCAGACTCGGCCTTGCAGCCGCAGCACCTCCGCCAGCAGCCCGGCGGTCGAGGCGTCGTGGCCTTCCCCTTCCACTTGGGCCGGCGCGCCCTGCTCCAACTCGCGCACCAGTGGCGGGGCCAGCACCTTGCCGAGCTCCACGCCCCACTGGTCGAAGGGGTTGATCCCCCAGACCGCGCCCAGCGTGAACACCTTGTGCTCGTAGAGCGCGATCAGCGACCCCAGCGTGAACGGGTCGAGATGCTCCATCAGGATGGTCACCGAGGGCCGGTCGCCCGGGAAGATCTTGTGCGGCATCAGCCGCGCCACCGTCGCCTCGTCCGCGCCCGTGGCGCGCATGTCGGCCGCGACCTGCTCCGCGTTGCGGCCGGCCAGCAGCGCCTCGGCCTGGGCGAGGCCGTTGGCCAGCAGGATGCGGTGGTTCTCCGCATGCGAGTGGTCGGGCTTCGCGACCAGGATGAAATCCACCGGCACCGGCTTGGGCCCCTGGTGGACCAGCTGCATGAAGCTGTGCTGGGCCGAGGTCCCCGGCTCGCCGAAGACCACCGCGCCGGTGGAGCGCGCCACCGGCACGCCGGCCACCGTCACTCGCTTGCCCAGGCTCTCCATCTCGAGCTGCTGCAGATGCGCCGGCAGCCGCCGCAGACGCTCGTCATAGGGCAGCACCGCGCGCCGGCGCAGCCCGAGCCCGTTGATGTGCCAGATCTCCGTCAGCGCCAGCAGGATGGGCAGGTTCTCCTCCAGCGGCGCCTCGAGGAAGTGGCTGTCCATCGCCGCCGCGCCGTCGAGCAGCGCCCGGAAGCGCTCCCAGCCCAGCGAGAGCGCGAGCGACAGTCCGATCGCCGACCACAGCGAGAAGCGCCCGCCCACCCAGTCCTGAAAGGGGAAGACGCGGTCACCAGCGATGCCGAAGGCCGCCGTGTCCTTCATGTTGGTCGAGAGCGCGGCGAAATGCGCCGAAGCCCCGGCCGGGCCGACGCTCGCCTCCATCCACTGCTTGACCAGCCGCGCATTGGCCATGGTCTCCTGCGTGGTGAAGGTCTTGGAGGCGACCAGCACCAGGGTCCGCCGCGCGTCGAGCAGCGGCAGCACCGTCTCCCAGCCATGGCCGTCGACATTGCCGAGATGGATCGGCCGCATCGGGTCGCCGGCGCGCCACAGGGCACGCCCCACCATCACCGGCCCGAGGTCCGAGCCGCCGATGCCGATGTTCAGCACCGTGTCGAATCGCTGGTTGGTGGCGCCGCGGATCTCGCCGCGATGCACCGCCTCCGTGAACTCGCGCATCCGCTTCAGCGTGGCCTGCGCATCGGCGCACTCCGCGGCGGCATGCGGGAGCTGGCTGCGCAGCGCCATGTGCAGCGCGGCTCGGCCCTCCGTCGGGTTGGCGATGCCGCCCGAGGCCATGATCTCCCGCTTGCCCTGGACATCGGCGGCGACCGCGAGGTCCAGCAGCGCCGCCTGCACCTCGGGCGAGACCGAGGTCTTGGAACGATCGAGCAGCAGGCGCGCGCCGCGCTGGGAAAATTTCGCGAAACGCTCCGGATCGGCGGCGAAGAGCGGGCGAATGGCGCCAGCGCCCGGCGCTGCCGCCAGCCGCTCCACCCGCGCCCAGGCGGTCTCCAAACTCGAATCACTCATGCCTGGTCCATCTCGAATGATGGAAGCAGGTTAACAGGGCCTGGCCGTCGGACGAAATCCTGATGCCCGCGGGTCGTTCCGGGATCGCGGCGCCGTCACAACCCGACCGGTTCGCCCGACACGGCCAGCACCAGCCCATCGGGCTTCAGCACCCGCGCCGCCACCCGGGCCACGCGGGCCCGGTCGATCGCCGCGAGTCGCGCCGGGCGGCCGGCCAGCCAGTCCGGCGCGCGCCCCGTCTGCCGCAGGTTCAGCAGCAGCGACGCCGTGCGGCGGCTGTCGGTGAACTGCAGCGGCAGCGAGCCGCCGAGGAAGGCCAGCGCATCCGCCACCTCCGCCTCGGTCGGACCATGGGCCGCCATCTCCGTCCAGGCGCTGCGGATCAGGCTCCAGACCTCGCCCACGCTGGCATTGGCGGTCTGCACGTTGCCGATGATGACGGCCCGGCCGAAGAGCAGGTCGAGCCCCGCGCCGATGCCGTAGGTCAGCCCCCGCTCCTCGCGCACGGACTTCATCAGCCGGCTCGTGAAGCCGCCGCCGGCCAGGATGCGCAGCGCGACCTGGAAGGCCTCCCAGTCCGGATCGGTGGGCAGCAACCCGTCCTGGCCGAAGACCAGCGTGGATTGCGGAGCGGCCTTGGGCCGCAGGGTCACGCCGAACTCCGCGAGGTTGGGCAGCGGGGGCGTGTCCGGGATGGGGTGCTCGGGCAGCGCGCCGAAGAGCTCGGCCAGCAGGGCCTTCAGCCCCGCCGCGTCGATCGCGCCCGAGGCCGTGACCAGCAGGTTCCCCCGGGTGAGCTGGGCGCCCAGGCAGGCGCGGATGTCGTCCTGGCCGATCGCCGCGATGCTCTCCGGCGTGGAGAGCCGCCCGGCCGTGAAGGTCGGGAAACCCGCCTCCCAGAAGGCGCGGCGGGCGAGGCCGGCCGGCGTCTCCAGCGACTGGCGCGAGGCCAGCAGCGCGCGGGCCCGCACGCGGGACAGCGCCTCGGCATCGAGCCGGGGCTGCGTCATGGCGAGGCGCGCAAGGCGCACGGCCTCGGGCAGCGCGTCGGTCAGCGCGCGGAAGCTGCCCTCGAAGCTGTCGCGCCCGCCGGTGAAGGAGAGGCCGATGCCGGCATCCATCAGCGCGTCGGCGAAGCCGACATTGGAGAGGTCGCCCGCGCCCTCGGGCAGCATGGCGGCCGAGAGACTGGCGAGCCCCTCCTTGCCACGCGGATCGGCGGCGGCCCCCTGCGGCCAGGCCCAGGCGAGTGAGACGACGGGGACGGAGTGGTCCTCGACCAGCCAGGCGGTGATGCCGCCCTGCCCGACGCTCTGGATGGGCACGGAGAAGCCGCGGCGGGGCGGCAAGGTGACGCCGAACAACGTATCGCTCATTTCTTGGCCCTCAGACGCCGGGCGGCGGCTCCGCCGCCTTGGCTTCGCCGCGCCACGGGAGCGCCGAGCCGGACGGTGGAGTTTGCGGCGCCGACCGCGTTGCGGTCGGATTCGTTCAGGATCCTCATCTTCCTCATCCCGGCAGCAGCCAGCCGGCGGTGGCGATCTTCGGCTCCGTCAGCACGGCGCGCGCGGCCTTGTTCACCTGGTCGCGGGTGACCTCGGCCATGCGCTGGGGCCAGTGCTCCACGAACTCGATGGGCAGGCCGATCGCCAGGGCGCCGCCCAGCATGCGCGGCGCCGCGCCCAGCCCGTCCAGCGCCAGCAGCGAGCCCGCCGTCTCGTGCCTGATGGCGCGGCGCACCTCGGCCTCGGAGGCGCCCTCCTGCACGAGGTCCGCCAGCACGGCTGATATCGCGGTCTCGATCTGCGCCATCTCGATGCCCGGACGCGGCGTCGCATAGACGCCGAAGCTGCCCACGCCGACCGTGTCGCCATCGTAGCCGGCGCCCGCACTCACCGCGAGGCCGGTCTCGACCAGCGCCTTGTGCAGCCGCGAGCCGGTGCCGCCGCCCAGCAGATGGGCGAAGACCTCCAGCGGATCGGCCAGGTCGGTCTCGCCCCAGGTGGCCGAGGGGGCGGCATAGGTCTTGAGGAAGCTCGACTCGCGCACGGCCGGGTCGCGGCGCTCCATCCGGGATTCCGGCGCGGCGGCGGGGAGCGGCGCGCGGTTGCGCGGCGGCGCGTCGCGCCTGGGGATCGGCCCGTAGAACTCGTCGGCCCAGCGGCGAAGATCGGCCTCGCGCACGTCGCCGGCCACGATCAGCACCGAGTTGGAGGGCGTGTAGTGCAGGCGATGGAAGTCCAGGACGTCCTGCCGGGTGATGGCGCGGATCTCGTCCTCCCAGCCGATCAGCGGGCGGCCGCGCCAGTGCTGCGGGCCCCACATGGCGGCGTCGAAGGCCTCGCGGAAGCGGCCGCGCGGCACGGCGTCGGTGCGGCTGCGGCGCTCCTCCAGCACCACGCCGCGCTCGGCTTCCAGCTCGTCGGCGGGGATGAGGGGCTCGCGCAGGCGGTCGGATTCCATCCGCATCATGAGCGGCAGGCGGGAGGCCTCGACGATCTGGTAGTAGGCCGTGACGTCGCGGCTGGTGAAGGCGTTGTCCTGCCCGCCCTCGCGCGCCACGGTCTGGCTGAAGGCGCCGGAGGGGATGTTCGGGCTGCCCTTGAACATCATGTGCTCGAGGAAATGCGCCACGCCGGACTTGCCGGCCGGGTCCTCGCCGGCGCCGGCCGAGGCGAAGAGGTAGTGCGCGGCGACGGGGGCGCGGCGGTTCTCGGCCAGCACGACCTTCAGTCCGTTCTCCAGCGTCCAGGAGACGGCGCCGAAGAGCGGCTGGTCCGCCCGGCGGGGCGGCGCAAGGGTGGGGGTCTGCGCGGAGGCGGGGATCGCGGGCGCGGCGAGGGTGGCGGCCGCGCCTTTCAGGGCACGGCGGCGGGTGACGGGGTCCATGGCGGCAACATGCGACGGGACGCGGCCTTGCGCCAGGGTTCCGGGGGTTTCTGATGAAGGCGTCATCATCGTGATGGACCCTCCGTCATCATTGGGTCCGCCATAGGTCGGGACGCCCGCCGGCGAAGCGCATGAGCCGTCCGCAGAGTCCGAAGACCCGGTACGGGACGCGGCAGGGATTTTCCATCAACCGGAAAGTCAGCTTTTGCACGTATTCGGACAAAAGCGGCTTCGGCAGGTGGATGGGCGCGCAGGGCAAGGCCTCCTGCATGCGAAGGTCCTTGGCCAGCAGGAGGGAGCGCATGGTCGCGATGCGGGCAGCACGGCGCCACGCGCGGCAGATGCGCAGGCGCAGCGAGGCATAGGCGGGGGTGGCGGCGGCCCGGAGGAGCGCGTCCATCACGCCGGCGCGCATCCAGCGGCGAAGCTGGCGCTGGGCGGCGTCGGGCTTTCCCAGATGCGCGGGGAGCTCGGCCCAGATGCAGCGGGCCATGACGACGTGGAAGATGGCGTCCAGCGTGCGGCGGCGGTCGGCGGGCGGGCGGCCCCGGGCGGAGGGGATGTGGCGGAGGAGGAGGAGGTCGTATTCGGCGTCGGTGAGGAGGGGATGGGAGCGGGCATGCTCCGAATATAGGAAATTTATCCCGGTATTTGCAAGCATTCCTTCCCAATAGCCGCATGGCAAGAAATCTCAGACGCCGACCGGGGGTATGTGGAAGGGGTGGCAGAGATGTAGCCCCCGACAATAGCCGCTTATCTCCATATCTTGACTCCACTGACCGAGCCGATCAGCTGTGGTTTCGTCGTCTAAAATCTATTAGTGCTATATTTTCGTCCTTTTCGACATATCGATCGGGATATGGTAAAGAAATTATTGTTATATCGCTGTTTAATTGAAGTAAATTATTAGATAAATTAGAGATTTTTCGCAGATTTACCTCCCATTCTTCGAAGATCATTTCTTCGATGCCACGGGTCAAGAAGCACACTGCACGGTCAGGTCTATCGGCCATCTTCCACTGGCCATGCGCTAACAGACCGTTTGAGAATTCCTGTGGGTAGGGTTCGCGAGGGCGTTTTTCGGGCCTGGAAGGCGGCGGACGCCGCCCATGCTGGTGGCATCGGCAAGTCCGGCAACGCACCAGGCACGGAAAAGACCCGCGAAACCGACCCACAGGAATTCTCAAACGGTCTCTAAGAAGTCTCTCTTTCCTCTGAGGCGTGCTGCTCTATTGGCTATCTCCGTAATTCGCTTTTGGAGTTTCGGAGTATTAGGGAAAGCCGCTTCAGCAGACGCTATCATCAAGCCGACGCGCCTATTGAAAAATGCTGGTGGCTTGGCAGCGAGCGCGGCAACGACTGGATCAGCGCGGAGGAAGGCAAGGAGCCTATCAAAATCCCATTCCACGCTGGACCAAGCGGTGATTACTAATCCTACGGATTCCAAGAAAGATTAGAGAATTGATTAGCGTGGGGAGGCAGTTTCTCGACCATGCATACCGATAGCGAAGGTCGGCGCGATTCTGCCATGCCCAAGCAAGCTGATCTCTCTTAGGCGCCGACAATTCCGACCGCACACCGGCCGACGCCGCTTTCTCCCCTTCGCCCCCTAAAGGCGCCTACGCTACTGCAGTTCCGGGATCACCCAGAGCGGCTTCTCGCCCCGCGCCACGCGCTGGCAATTGTCGAAGGCGTTGCGGAAGCGCGCCGGTTGGTTGTCCCAGGTCGGGCCGGCGTAGTGCGGGGTCAGCACCACATTCTGCAGCTTGAAGAGCGGATTGTCGGCCGGCGGCGGTTCCTGGTCGAAGACGTCGAGGCCGGCACCGGCGATGGCCCCGCCTTCCAGTGCGGCGAAGAGCGCCTTCTCGTCGATGACCGGGCCGCGGGACGTGTTCACGAGATAGGCGCTGGGCTTCATGATCGCCAGTTCCGCCGCGCCGATCATGTGCTTGGAGCCCGGCGTCAGCGGCACGTGCAGCGAGACGATGTCGGAGCTGCGCAGGATCTCGTTCAGCAGCCCGAAGCGGACATGCAACGCATCCTCCTCGGCCTCGGAGATGCGGCGAATATCGTAGTACTGCACCCGCATGCCGAAGGCATTGGCCAGCCGCGCCACCTTCTTGCCGATGGCGCCGAGGCCCACCAGGCCCAGCACCTTGTCGCGCAATTCGAACAGCTTCGTCGAGCCCGGATTGTTGCCGCGCCAGCGGCCGCTGACCACGCTCTCGTGCTGCCACACCAGCCGCCGGCACACCGCCATCATGAGCATGACGGCGTGTTCGGAGACCGCCGTGGAATTCGCCCCGCCATTGTTGCAGACCGGGACACCGGCGCCGCGCGCCGCCTCGATGTCCACCGTGTCGTAGCCGGCCGAGAGCAGCTGGAGCAGCTTGAGCTTCGGCGCCGCGGCATAGAACCCCGAATCGATCGCCCGATTGCCGAAGCCCACCAGGAAATCCGCATCGCCCATGGCCGCCCTGAAGGCGTCGCTGCCGAAGGGCGCGACGACCAGCTCCATCTCGGCGGGCGCGATCGTCCGCGCGGTGGCGATGTCCGACAGCGGGCTGTCCGTCATGAGAATCTTGGGCGCCATTCGTTTCTTCCCTGGAATTTCCTGGGCAGGATATCCCCCAACGAAATTCCGGCAAGCGGTGGGAACCCCTCGCTTGCGAAGCATCGACGTCGCTATGCGCTTTTGCGAGAGGGCTTGGCGCCCTCGCGTTCCCAGCCAGGGATTTTAACCCCTGGCCCCTTCAACGGATCGAAGCATGTCCGCCCTGTCGGGGCGCTTGAAGGGCAGAGCCCCTCGATCTTCCTACCAGAGGCGCCAGCCCGTGAACCAACCCTGCCGCTGCGGCTGGATCACCGGCGTCTGCCCTTCGGAGACCGGCCGGCCCAGCGCCGCGTTCTCGCGCAGGCGCTGCGACTCGCGCGAGGCGTCCACCGGCGTGCCCGGCACAGGCTGCTCGCGCCAGAACAGCACGCGGTCCACCACGGTGCGGTCGGTGCGCTCGAGGCGCATGCTCTCCTCGTCCACCCGGTTGCGGATGTTGTCCGGCACGTTCCGGCCGCCCTGGGCCAGCAGCGCCTGCTCGCCCGTGCTCGGCGTCGCGGTGCGCGGCCCGCCGGTCACGGCGCCTGGCACCAGCGCCGATTCGGCCTGCTGCTGGGTCGTCATCTCCTGCGGGCGGGTCGCGCCGGGACGCGGCGTCGGCAGGGTGCCGAGGCTCGGCGGCATGGAGAGCGGCGCGCGCGTCGTCACCTGGAACTCATCCGGCGCGTCGCGCGTGAGGCCGAAGCTGCGCATGGTGTCGCTGCCGCCACAGCCCATGAGGGCCGCTCCGAGGGCGAGAAGGGGAACGGCCTTGAGGGGAAAAGCCTTGAAGGAGACCGGGGGCATCATCATGGCGCCTCTTTGCGCTGGGTTTCGGGCCGGATCAAGGCGTCTGCCACAAGAGCGAGGACGCCGCAGACGATGGCGGCGTCGGCGAGGTTGAAGACATACCAGTGCCAGCCCCAGGCGTGAACGTCCACGAAGTCCACCACCGCACCGAACCTGACACGGTCGATCACGTTGGCGACCGCCCCGCCGATGACGGCACCGAGGGCGTAGGTCACGAGCCGGGTCTCGGCCCGCGCCAACCAGCGCAGGAGAAAGCCGGCCACGACCAGGGCGAGCAGGGAGAGGATCAGGTGGTTCCAGCTCCCGTCGCCCGAGAAGAGCCCGAAGGTCACGCCGCGATTCCAGACCATGGTGAGGTCCAGCCCCACGGGGCCGAGCATCACCACCGGGATGTTCCGCACCTCCGGCAGGCGCACGACCTCCAGGATCCACCACTTGCTGGCCTGGTCGGCGACCAGCAGCAGCAGGGCGAAGAGGACGCCGGTCCGCAGCGCGGGCGTCATGCCGGCAGGCTCTCCACGACCGATTCGCAGCGCAGGCAGAGCGTCGGATGGGCGGTGGACATGCCCACCTCCGGCAGCACGCGCCAGCAGCGCTCGCACTTCTGGCCCGGCGCCGCCGTGACCTCGAGGGCGACCTCGGGGCCGGCCGCGATGCCGGCCTGGGAGACGATCAGGATCTCCGCCCAGCTCTCGGCCGAGAGCGACGCCGCGGCGTCGCCCTCGGGAACGGTCAGCGAGACGGCGGCCTGCAGCGAGGAGCCGATGGCGCCGTCGCGCCGCTGGTCCTCGAGGCTCGCGGTCACGAGGCGGCGGGTGCGGCGGATGTCGTTCCAGCGCGCGGCCAGCGCCTCGTCCTGCCACTCGGCGGTGAGGTGCGGGAATTCCTGGAAGTGGATGCTTTCGGCGCCCTCGCCGAAGCGCGAGAGCCAGGCCTCCTCGGCCGTGAAGCAGAGGACCGGCGCGAGCCAGGCGCAGAGGCAGCGGTGCACCATGTCCAGCACCGTGCGCGCGGCGCGGCGGCGCGGCGAGGACAGCGCGTCGCAGTAGAGGCTGTCCTTGCGGATGTCGAAGTAGAAGGCGCTGAGGTCCAGCGCGCAGAAGGCGTGGATCTCGGGAAGGACTCCGCTCCAGTCGTAATCGGCGACGGCCTTGCGGAGGCGGGCGTCGAGCTCGGTGAGGCGGTGCAGCACCCAGCGCTCCAGCTCGGGCATGTCTTTCGCCGGCACGCGCTCCGCCTCGTCGAAGCCGGCGAGGTTGCCCAGCAGCCAGCGCAAGGTGTTGCGGATGCGGCGGTACAGTTCCGCCTGCTGCTCCAGGATGCCCTTGCCGATGCGGAGGTCTTCCGCCGTGTCGGAGTTCATCACCCACAGGCGCAGGATGTCGGCGCCGTATTTGGCGATGACCTCCTGCGGGGCGGTGACGTTGCCGAGCGACTTGGACATTTTCCTCCCGGTCTCGTCGAGGACGAAGCCGTGGGTGAGGACCGCCTTGAAGGGCGCGACGCCACGGCTGCCGACCGATTCCAGCAGCGAGGACTGGAACCAGCCGCGATGCTGGTCCGAGCCCTCGAGGTAGAGGTCGGCCGGGAAAGGCATGCCGCGCGCTTCCAGCACGAAGGCGTGGGTCGAGCCGCTCTCGAACCACACGTCGACGATGT
This sequence comes from Rubritepida sp., assembly GCA_028291485.1. GTDB lineage: Bacteria > Pseudomonadota > Alphaproteobacteria > Acetobacterales > Acetobacteraceae > Roseococcus. The sequence goes on from JAQGHZ010000612.1 coordinate 10,767, forward strand.
CCATCACCTGCTCGTAATCGTCGGGGTTGCGGTGATTGTCCTCGGGATTCAGGAAGCGGGCCGCCGCGCCAGGCTGGTACCAGGCATCGGCGCCCTCGGTCCGGAAGGCCTCGACGATGCCGTCCATCACGGAAGGATCGCGCAGCACCTCGCCGCTCTTCCTGTCGACGAAGACGGCGATCGGCACGCCCCAGGCGCGCTGACGGCTGATGCACCAGTCCGGCCGGCCCGCGACCATGCTGCCGATGCGGTTGCGGCCGGCATCGGGGACGAAATGCGTGGCGGCGATGGCGTCGAGCGCCTTGCGGCGGATCTGGTTGTCGTCGTCCATGGCGATGAACCACTGCGGCGTCTCGCGGAAGATCACCGGCTTCTTCGAGCGCCAGCTGTGCGGGTAGCTGTGCGTCAGCTTTCCCTTGGCAACGATGTTCCCGGCGGCCTCGTCCGCGGCATAGACGGCATCATGCGCCTTGAAGACGTGCAGGCCCTCGAAGCCCGGCGCGTGGTGGGTGAAGGTGCCGTCGTCGTTCACCGTCTCGGGGATAACAAGGCCATGGGTGCGGCCGAGGCTGAAGTCGTCCTCGCCATGGCCGGGCGCGATGTGGACGAAGCCGGTACCGGCCTCGGTGGTGACGAAGTCGCCGGGCAGCACGGGGACTTCGAAGTCGTAGCCGGCACCACGCAGGGGATGGGCGGCGATCGAGCCCTCCAGCGCCGTGCCCTTGACCACCTGCTTGATGACATGCGCGACGAGGCCCGCATCCTCGGAGAATTTCGGCAGCAGCGGCAGCGCCACGATCACCGTCTCGCCGGGCTTCAGGTGGCTGCCCTCGCGGACGTCGGCCACATGCACGATCGCGTAGTCGATCTCGGGGCCGTAGGCGACGGCGCGGTTGCCCGGGATGGTCCAGGGCGTCGTCGTCCAGATCACGATGGAGGCGCCGGCGAACTTGCCCGAGACCAGCGGGAAGCGGGCCCAGAGCGTGGGGCTCACATGGTCGTGGTACTCGATCTCGGCCTCGGCGAGCGCGGTCTTCTCGACCGGGCTCCACATGACCGGGCGCAGGCCGCGATAGAGCGAGCCGTTCATGAGGAACTTGCCGATCTCGCCGGCGATCACCGCCTCGGACGGAAAATCCATCGTGGCGTAGCGCTCGGGCCAATCCCCGGCGATGCCAAGCCGTTGAAACTCCTCGCGCTGCACGCCGAGCCAATGCGCGGCATAGGCACGGCATTCGGCGCGGAACTCCAGCACCGGCACGTCGTCCTTCTTGCGGCCGCCCTGGTACTTGCCCTTGGGGTTGCGGTACTCCTCCTCGACCTTCCATTCGATCGGCAGGCCGTGGCAGTCCCAGCCGGGGACGTAGTTGGCGTCCTTGCCGGCCATCTGGGCGGCGCGGTTGACGACGTCCTTCAGGATCTTGTTGAGCGCGTGGCCGATGTGCAGCGGGCCGTTCGCGTAGGGCGGGCCGTCATGCAGGACGAATGGCGGCTTGCCCTTGGATTTGGCGCGCAGACGGGTCCAGCTGTCGGCCTCGGCCCATTTCTGCAGCAGCGCGGGCTCGCGCTTGGGCAGGTCGGCCTTCATGGGGAAGGCGGTGGCCGGCAGGAAGACCGTCTTGCGGTAGTCGCGCGAGGCGGTCTTGGTCTCGTCCACGGGAGCGTCGTTCATCGGGGTTCTCGTGCGCAGCCGGTTCTCGGAGAATGCGGTGCGGAATAGAGGGACGTGCGGGTTCGATCCCGGCCTTCAGGGGAAGGCCGGGCCGGGAATTCGGCCAGAAACTCGGAACGTCCGGGTCGCGCTCATGTGGGAGATATGCGGATGTCGGGGGGTGCCGGTCAAGCGCCGGAACAAGGTGGCAGCTGCGTGATGCAGGTAAACCGGAGCTTTGGGCGGGATCTCGTCCCCTGCGCCGGGCTGCGCCGCCTGTTGGCGACGCCGGCGGCGCGGATCGGCACCTTCGACGACCTGCGGCTGCGCCAGACGAGCACGCTGCTGGTGCTGGCCCCACCAAAAGGCGGGGCGCAGGACGGGCCGGTGATCGCGGACGCCTGCCCGGTGTGCGGGGTCAGGCTTGTGGGCTGAGCCTCAGCCTCCCGCACGCTCCCAGCCCGGCAGGAAATGGGGTGTCTGGCCGAGCGAGAGCACCACCGCGAGTTCCGTCTGGAGCTTCAGCTCCGGTGTCAGGCGAGGCACCGTCCTGAGCTCATAGGTGAGGCGCAGGATCGAACCCGTCCCGGCGATGGCGAGGTCGACGATGTATTCGTCCCCTTCCCCCTCCGGCAGGCTGGTATGTCCGATCAGCTCGAGACCGTCTTCGGTCATCAGATAGACGTTCATGCGCATCCCTCCGCCGGCCAACAGCAGAGAAACGTGCCGCGGCCGAGGAGAGATGCAGCGCAGGTCCGGATTTTTGTGAAACCTGGAGCATGATCGCCGTAGGTGGATCACCGGAGGCGTGAATCATGCTTTCAAAACAACAAGCCAGAGCTTTCGCAGTGAGCCCTTGCGAACGGAAAAAGCCCTAATTTCGCCGCTATGCGGCGACCTCCATCTTCATGCCACTAGCTTGGTTTTTCCGTGTCCTGCCCCCGAACTCCGCCGCGAAGAGCGGCGAACTTCGGGGGCAGGACACTAGCCGAGGAGCGTCCGCGCCTCTGCGGCATCCGCCTTGATCTGTGCCACCAGCGCCGGAAAGTCGGGAAACTTCCGCTCCTCGCGGAGGAAATGGGCCAGCGCCACGCTCAGCTCCTGGCCGTAGAGGTCCTCGGCGAAGTCGAAGAGATGCGCCTCCAGCCGCGAGATCGGATCGCCCCCCAGCGTCGGCCGCCGCCCGAGATTGGCCACGCCCTTTACCACCCGCCCGTCCGGCAGCGCCGCCCGCACGGCATAGACCCCGCGCGCCGGCTCCAGGTGCCGCCCGAGGGGGATGTTCGCCGTGGGGAAGCCGATGGTGCGGCCGCGCGCGTCGCCATGCGTCACGGGCCCGGTGATCGCGAAGTCCCGGCCCAGCATGACGGCGGCGCGTTCGGGATAGCCGTCCTGCAGCAGTCGGCGGATGCGGGTGGAGCTGATCGCGCCCTGCGCGTCCTTCACATGCGGCACGATGGACAGGCCGATGCCATGCGCCTCGGCGAATTGCCCGAGCAGGTGGACGTCGCCGCCGCGACGGTGCCCGAAGGCGAAGTCCGGCCCGCAGGCTAGGTGCTTCACGCCCAGTGCCTCGACCAGCACCGACCGGCAGAATTCCTCGGCCGACATGGCGGCGAGCTCGGCGCCGAAGGGAAGCGCGATCACGTGCCGGGCGCCGTGCGCGCCGAGGATCGCGGCCTTGGCCGGCAGGAGGGTGAGGCGGAAGGGCGGGTCGTCCGGGCGGAAATGCTCGCGCGGGTGCGGCTCGAAGGTGAGCGCGCCCAGCGTGACGTCCGGCCGCGCCTGGTGTGCCGCGGCCAGCACGGCGAGGTGGCCGAGATGCACGCCGTCGAGATTGCCGAGCGCCAGGGTGGCGCCTCGCGCGGCCTCCGGGAGCCCGCGCCAGTCGGTGTGGATCGCGGCTACGCCGCCGGACGGCCGATTCAGCTCGCCGCGCCCTTCGGCGCTCCGACCATCGGGAGTCGTCATGCGGCTACGCCGCCGGACGGCCGATTCAGCTCTCCGCGCCCTTCGGCGCTCCGACCATCGGACGTCATCATGCCTCGGTCTGCGTCATCCAGCGTGTGACCTTGGGTGGTTCCCAATTCGCGAGGAGCTCCAGCGCCTTCTCCGGCGCGTGGGCGCGCAACGCGAGGCCGGCATGCTCCGGGCGGATGAAGCCCTCCGTCTCCATGCGCTCCAGCAGCGCGAAATACGGCGCCCAGTAGTCGTGGGTATCCAGGAAGACGAGCCCCTTCTTGTGGATGCCGAGCTGCGACCAGGACTGGATCTCGACCGCCTCCTCCAGCGTGCCGATGCCGCCCGGCAGTACGACGAAGCCGTCCGAGAGATCGTTCATCAAGGCCTTGCGGACATGCATCGAGGGCACGACGCGCAGGTCCGTGACGCCGCCATGCCCGAGCTCGCGGTCCATCAGCGCCTCGGGGATGACGCCGACGACCTCGGCGCCGCCGCGGATCGCCGCATCGGCCACGACGCCCAACAGCCCGACCTTGCCGCCGCCATAGACCAGGCCGAGGCCGCGCTGGGCGATGGCCGTGCCGAGGGCGTCGGCGAGCTTCGCGTGATCCTGATCGTGGCCGGGCTGGGCGCCGCAGAAGACGCAGACGCGCTTCATGCGGGGCGCCCCTGCACCAGTAGAATCGCCTCGCCGTCGATCACCTTCTTGCCGGCGACGGTGCAGACCGTGGCCAGCGTCGCCTGCTTCTTTCCGGCATCCAGCCCGGTGATGGTGACCTTCGCCGTGACCGTGGCGCCGATCCGCACCGGCGCGCGGAAGCGCAGGCTCTGGTTGAGGTAGATGCTGCCCGGCCCGGGCAGCCGCGTGCCCAGCACCGTGGAGATCAGGCTCGCGGAGAGCATGCCGTGGGCCACGCGCTCCTTGAACGGGGAGCTGGCGGCGAATTCCGCGTTGATATGGACCGGGTTGGTGTCGCCGGAGACGGCCGAGAACATCAGGATATCGGCCTCGGTGATGGTCTTGGCAAAGCTGGCGGTCTGGCCGACCGACAGGTCCTCGAAAAACTGCGCTTCCATAGGCGGGTGGGCCCTCTCTGCGTCCGGGCCGTGTCTAGCCGAAAGCGGGCGGAGGGGGAAACGAGTCGCCTTCCCGGATTCTCGTGGCGGGTACAGGGGTGGCGTCCAGCGCTGGGCGTGAGGCGGTCAGCGCCGCGGCCGCCTGATTGGGGGGCCGCTCAGCGCAGCCCCGGATCGGGTGGCCCGCCTGTGCCCCATCGGTCGGGACAGATGTGGCGTGTCTGGCCTTTGTCGGTAGCCACACCACAGTCGCGGCAACAGCGGTGCAGCGATGGAAATAATATATTACTCTCTATTTGCGCCAGATTCGATCGAGTTACCGTCTTCTAACGACTTATTTTCGGCGAGAGCCTTCATCATTTCTCCCTTGTCATGTTTCTTTTTTTCATTTCCCCTTTGCCTTTCCTTTTGCGCGTTCCCAGCCATCTCATGCATCTGTTTTGCGCAATCATATCCCATTTTCTCGCATCCCGTTACTGGGGCGAGGTTTTCGGTCAACATTGCTTCAAGTTTTGCTTTGTGATGTGCTTGATAAGATCGATCTGTTTCCGGATCACGACCAAGCGTCTGGGCGCTACGATCCAATGTGGCATCGGCCAGATTTGCTTTAGCGAATTTTTGAGCGCCGACGAGCATTTCAGCGTAGCACTGATCTGTTACGTGTTGATTTGACTGAGTCGTAGAACCGTATTTAGCTTTGAATATATCTTTATCAATTTTTTGAAGAAAATCTGGCTTTCCTGACCTGGAAAACGGATCTTCCTCTGGGATTGGCGTGGGTTTAGGCGGTGGATTTCCGCCCCCACCGTTCCCTCCTCCCGATCCTGGATGGGGGATCGGACGCCTTGTCAATATTCTCTTGAGGTCCTTTGGACTTTTCACTGTTTACACTCCGATCAATAATTCCGCACAAGTAGACGGTGCCTGCATACGACGCGGCGCCCTCATGAATTGTGTCTCCAAGCGACAGTATTGGCCTGCCCTCACTCGGTGGTCCCGGAGAGATTTAACGCGTGGCCGGCTGGTCTGCCATGTCGAGCGTGACCTTGCCGCGGGTTTCCGTGGCTTTCCTGCCGGATCTGTCCAATCATTGCGGAAATCGTCATCCTCCGTCGGAGCACCTGAAGCTCCGGCGATGCGGAATGAAGGTGCGATGCTCATCGACCCGCCTGCGATCGACCCCGCGCTGCTGACGATGTTCGACATTGTCCAGGCCAGGTATGCGGAGGAGCTGGACGGTTCGTCCCGCGTGAACGAGCGGGTCGCGGAATCGCGCCGCGTCTACCGTTACCAGCTCCAGGACCGCTCGCTGTGGGGCAGGAAGTTCGAAAGCCCGATCTTCAACCTGGCGACCCGCAGCGCCGGCACGATCCTGGCCAGCTACGCCGACAGCCAATTCGCCACCGGCGTTTCCGTCGAGGGCGATGAAGGTGACCTGTTCTGCTTCACGTCGACGCTGCGCGGCGACATCACCTTGATGCGCGGTGACGAGGCTGCGACTGCGACCGTCGCGCGCGGCCTCGCCTGGCGGCCCGGCCCCGGCACGAGGGTCCTCGTCGGTGACGCTTCCACGCGGGCGAATGTCTTCCTGAAGGTGGCGGAGGTCGAGGAGGCGCTCGAGCAGATGCTCGACCATCGGCTCCGCCGGCCGCTCGAGTTCAGGCCCTATCTCGACTGGAGCGGCGGCCTGGCGGCGAGCCTGAAATGGCAGCTCGACTTCGTCCTGCGCGAATTCCAGCGCCGGGACGGCCTGGCCGGAAATGCCGTGGCCCTCGCGTCGATGACCGACCTGCTGATCACCCTGGTCCTGCGCGCCGCCCCGCACAACTACACCGATCAGTTGGAGAAGGATCCCGCCGGCGCGGTTCCCGCCTATGTCCGGCGCGCGGAAGACTTCATGCAGGCGAACAGCGTGGAGCCCATCCGCATGGCCCAGGTCGCCGCCGCCGCCGGATGCAGCATGCGGACCCTGGTTGCCGTGTTCCGTCATTTCCGCGGCAGGACGCCGCTCGGCGCGTTGCACCGGATCCGGCTGGAGCAGATCCACGCCGAGCTGAGTCTGGGCGCGAACCGCGGCTCCATCACGGCGGTCGCGCGCCGCTACGGCTTCACCAACGCCGCCCGGTTCGGCCAGGCGTTCCGGCGACATTTCGGCGAGGCACCGTCGGACGTCGTGCGACGCGCCTCGCGCTGACGCGCTACCGCGAGGTCGTCCCCACCAGCCGCCCCTGGGCGTCGTAGTGCCGGATGACGTTGCCCGAGACCTCGGACCGCCCCGTGATCCTTCCCTGCGCGTCGTAATGCCGCGAGACGTCGCCGTTGATCTCGGTCCGCCCGGTGATGCGGCCCTGCGCGTCGAAGGTGCGGATCATGTTGCCGGTCCGCTCGCTGCGGCCGGTGATCCGGCCCTGCGCGTCGAAGTCCCGCCGCATGTCGCCGTTGCGCTCGGTCCGGCCGGTGATGCGCCCCTGGGGATCGTAGCGGCGCTCGGTGTCGCCGTTGAGCTCGGAACGGCCGATGGAGCGGCCCTGGGCGTCGTATTCCCGCTTGGTCTGTGCCGCGGCGGGCAGCGTCAAGACAGAGGGCGTAAGGAGGAGGGCCGCGAGCAGGAGCAGGGCGGCCCGCATCGCTCAGGCCTCCCTCTCCGTTTCGTCCTCGTCATCTTCTTCCGGCAGGGCGTCCTTCATGTGCTCGGCGGATTGCGGCCCGTCCTCGCCCAGATGCGCCCGATCGAGCGCGCTGCGTGGACCGGCGTCGCGCCCGCTTGCGGGCGCCGCGGGCAGGGAGAGCAGCAGGGCTGCGAGATATGCGGGCCACATGATGGAGCGGAGCTTTCCGGTCATCCGTGTCTTCAAAAAGGCAGTAATCGGGCGATTACAACCTTTCTTTCCTCTCGATCCTCCAATTCCAGCGTGGTCGGAATGATGTGGCGGGAGTGCTCGGCCAGCCCCTCGCGCGGCAGGTAGGCCCGGCCGGGATCGGCCAGGAGGACCAGGGCCTCGCCTGCCATGGCCCGAAGCCAGGGCAGGATATGCGCCGTCATCGGCGCCTCGTAGCAGACGTCGCCGGCCAGGATGACGTCCCAGCGGCAGGGCGCGCCCACCACGTCGCCGTCGAAGGGCGTGACCTTCACCTCGTTCAGCGCCGCGTTCAGCCCGATGGCGGCGATGGCGAGCGGGTCGATCTCGGCGGCCTCGACCGAGGCGGCGCCCATCTGCGCCGCCACGATGGCCGCCAGCCCGCAGCCCGACGCGAAGTCCAGCACGCGCCGGCCGGCCACCAGCGCCGGGTCGGCCCTCAGGGCGAGCGACAGCGCCACGCTGCCCGGCCAGGCGAAGGCCCAGAAGGGCGGCTCCATGCCGTGCTGAGCCAGGAAGGACTCGCTGGCCTGCCAGATGGGGGTGATCTCGCTGGCGAGGTGGAGGCGGAGGCCCGGGAGCAGCGGGGTTTCGGCGATGGCGGTCTGGGCGCGGATGAAGCCGGCCGCGCCGGTCAAAGCCGGCCCAACAGGAGGGCGAAGGTCGCCAGCAGCCCGACCTCGCGGTTGGACTTGAAGAGGGTCAGGCACAGCGCCGGGTCGTGGATGTCCAGCCTGCGAATCTGCCACGCCAGCGCCCCGGCCGGCAGCAGCAGGCCGGCGTAGAACCAAAGCGAGAGGCCGGAGAGCCAGCCCGTCAGCGCCAGCAGCAGGATCACCGCGGTGTAGCAGGCCGCCAGAAAGGGCCGCGTCCGCTCGCCGAACTTGAGCGCGGTGGAGCGGATGCCGACCAGCGCGTCGTCCTCGCGGTCCTGATGGGCGTAGATCGTGTCGTAGCCGAGGATCCAGGCGATGGTCGCGGCGTAGAGGACCACCACCGGCCAGCCCAGCGGCGCGCCCGCCGCCACCGGCCCCATCAGCGCGCCCCAGCCGAAGGTGAAGCCGAGGACGAGCTGCGGGTAGTCCGTCACGCGCTTGGCCAGCGGGTAGAGCAGGATCGGCACGAGCGAGAATACGCCGAGCCAGATCGAGGCCATGTTCAGCTGCAGCAGCACCGCCAGCCCGATCGCGCCGAGCAGCACCAGGAAACCCACCGCCTGTCGCGGCGAGACGGCGCCGGAGGCCAGGGGCCGCCCGCGCGTGCGCTCCACCTTGCGGTCGATGTCGCGGTCCCACAGGTCGTTCACCACGCAGCCCGCGCCGCGCATCACGAA
>JAQGHZ010000352.1 GCA_028291485.1 Rubritepida sp.
GATCTCGGAGAGGAAGTTCGCCGCAGGCATGGCCGCCTGTCCCCAGGCGGAATTGTTGGTCGAAGTCACCATATCCGGCTCCAGCAGGTTCCAGACGAGGGCCCGCGGTCGGTTCCGCCGGAAGTCCTCGCTCTTCAGGTATTCGAGAAGCGTGAAATAGGCCCCGACGCTGTTCGGCTTCCAGAACAGGCCGACCGGCCGCAGCACCTGGTTGGACAGCACCGGCGCGAAGCCGAAGCGCGGCTGCACGTAGCTGGTGCCGACGACGGTGACGTCCGACGTGTCGTCCGCCAGCAGGGCGGCCGGCCCTTCGACGCCGAGGACCTGACGGATCCAGGATTCCTCCGGCCCATAGGCGCCGCGCTGAGTGCTCGCGTAGCGCGCGAGGTCGCCGGCCGCGAGCGTCATCTGCCGGAGGTCGCCCAGCCGCGTGCCGGGACGCGAGCTCGGCGGCATGCCGAGCTGCTCGCGCATCTGCCGCGCCACCTCGATGGCCGCCATTTCGGCGCCGACCGGCGTCCAGTGCGTGTCGGTCTTCCAGAAGATCTGCCGGTTCGGATCGCGCCCCATCACGTTGCGGAAATGCGCGTCGAGGTCGGGCACCAGGGCGCCGGCCCGGCGGAACTCCGCCACCGAGACGCTGTAGCGGCGCTCCACCTCGGGAAGGTAGCGCGAGCCGGCGGGCATGAACTGCCGCATCATCCGCTTGCGGGACGGGATAAGACAGATCACCACGTCCATGCGGCCGGCCCGGAGCGCGGTCACGGCGTTGGCCACGACCTGAACCGTCTCGCGTAAGGCGGCATTGTCGAGGCCGTCGATCTTGTCCCAGACGGGGAAGATCCAGCCGTTGGTGCCGACCGTGACCAGCCCGGCCTGAGCCAGGGCCGGCGTCGCCAGGGGAGCCGTCGCCAGCCCCCCGGCGGCCGAGGCCGCCAGAACGGCGCGACGCGACGCGGAAACTCTACGCATCTCCACCCAGTCCCTCGACGTCACGCAGCCCCTCGATTCTGGACGCAAACTGCCCCGGACCCTTCGTCACGCCGACCGCTCCCGCAGGCGCTGGGCCGCGCGGCGACGCAGGATCCAGTAGAGCGGCGCCGGCACCAGGATCAGCACGACCAGCAGGATGCCGAGCAGGTACCAGGGGTTGTTGCCCAGGTAGAACTCCGGCCAGAGCCAGGGCGGAAGCGCGCCGACCTGGTAGGTCGAGGTCACCCGGAAGGCCGAGACACGGCCGCCCGAGAGCACCGCGAGATCACCCTGCACGCGGGGCACCTGCTCGGGGTCGCGCAGCGCGATGACCATGGATTCGAGGCCGGCCGGGCTGGAGCCCGTCAGCGCCACGACCGAGCGGCCGGACTTCAGCGGGCTCTCGAAGCCGATCAGCGCCCCGAGCGACTCGCCGGGCGCCGCCAGCAGCGCCGAGACGCGCTCCAGCTCGCCGCGGCGCTCGCCGCTGAAGAGGTTGCGGAAGTCGCCCATGCCGTCGTTGAGCCGGACGGTGAGGCGGTTGCCCTCCGCCTGCAGCGGACCCGTGTCGCGCAGCAGCTGCTGCAGCGCGGGCTGGCGACCCAGCGTGCCGATCACGATCAGGTCCTTGTCGGCGTTCTCCTGGAGCGCGCCGGGCCGGATCACCCGCATGTTCACCGGCGGGTAGCCCACCAGCGCCGCGATGCGGCCCATCATCGTGAAGAAGGCTTCCAGCTCCTGCTGGCTCGGCCGCTCGGGCAGCACCACCGCCGTCTCCGACAGGTCCGCGAACTTCGTGTAGGGGAATCCCGAGCTCACGAAATAGGCGAGGTTCGGCAGGGTGGTGAAGCGGTAGGCGCCGGTCAGGTCGATCGTGCTGTCCGGGTCCACCGAGGCGCGGATGTCGCCTGGCACCGCGATGCAGTCGCCGCGGTGCAGCGGGCGCATGTCGAAACGCAGCTGCAGCTCGTTCTGGCCATAGAGCATATAGCTCGGCAGCGCGATCTGCGCCTCGTCCACCTCGGAGGAGACGAATTGCCGCTGCACCCAGCTCAGCGGCCAGGCGAGATCGGCCGCGCGCAGCGGCACGGAGCGCAGGTAGATGTCGTTGATCGCGACGTCGAGGCGCGAGACCGCCACGTCCATGATCGGGCCCGGGGGCGCGCGGAAGCGCACCAGCGAGGACATGGCGCGCTCGCGCGCCGTGTAGAGGTCCGGCGCGGTGCGGAAGGGCACGGCGATCGGACCGGGCACGTAGCCGAAGGCCTGCAGCTCGGACGGATCCATGATCTCGCCGAAGCGCAGCGGGCGGTCCGTGCGCACCCAGCGCGGCGCGTCATAAGCCACGCGCGGCGGGATGCTCTGCTCCTGGATGGTCGCGAGTTCGCCGGTCAGCGCCTCGCGGCCGACACCGAGCGCCGTCGCGGCGGTCACCGCCTCCGGGCCGTTGCGGCCGGCGATGACGAGCAGCAGGCCGAGCGGATCGGAGGGATTCTGCACGACGGCGAGCGTCGGGCCTTCGAGCCGCGGCAGGACGAGACCGGGGATCCCATCGACGCTCGTGGTGACGACGATCGCGTTGCCACGCGGCGGCAGCACCGTCGCCACCGGGAAGGAGGCGCCACGATAGTCGGCCTGCACGGCGAACCAGGAGGTCACAATCGCCGCCGAGCGCAGCGCGTCGTTGCTCGGCGTCTCCGGCAGGACGATCGGCAGCACCAGCGGCTCGCGCAGCAGGCGCGGGTCGAAGAAGGGCTCGGGCAGGCGCGCGAGGTCGCGCGTCACCGGCAGCCGCTCGAGCCGCAGCGAGATGGTCGAGTTGTCCGAGATCGTGCTCCAGAGCAGGCCGGAGAGCGGGTCGTTGCACTCGATCGCGTAGCGGCCGGTGAAGCGGAAGTTCAGCCGGTTCACGTCGGCGAAGAAGAAGGGGTTGATCGGGAATTCCAGCGGGCCGAAGGCCGGCCGCGCGCGGTCCGGCTGCACCGTGCCGATGAACTGCTCGTTCAGCGTGAAGGCGATCTGGCTCAGCTCGGGAATGAGCGCGGGCGAGGTCGCCCCCTGCAGGATCAGCCGCGCCGAAGTCACCACCTCGTCACCGCGCACGCCGAAGAGGATGCCCTGGAGGTCCGACACGCCGCGCAGCTGCATCGGCCCGCGCAGGCCGAGCTGGCGGAGCGTGCGGGTCTCGGTGCGGCTGCCCGGCGCCTCCTGTCCTTCCGCCTGCATCAGCGGGTTGCGATCGCTGGGGGCGGGGCTGAGGGGGTTCGGATTCAGCGGGTTCAGGCTCAGGGGAGCCGGACTCAACGCCGGCGGCGCCAGCGGATTGGGAGCCTGGGCCGGCGTGAGCGGCGGGGGCGCGAAGGTCTGGGGCGCGAAGGTCTGCGGCGCCAGGATCGGCGCCAGGATCGGCGAGGGCGAGAGCGTCGGCGCCTGGGGCGGAGCGCCAAAGCCCGGCGAGGCCTGCGGCGCTCCCGGAACCGGCGAGAGGATGGGCGCCGCGGGGGCCTGACCGCCGGGGGCGTTCAGCGCGGAGCCGGGCTGGCGGGTCTGGCCCAGGGCGGGGCCCACGAGGAAGAGCAGGAGCGCGGCGCCGACCGCAGCGGGCACGCCGGCGCTGCGGGTGATGCCCGCACGCTGTGCCGCCCCCTGTGCGCCCCCCTGTGGGGCAGTCGCCGGCGGCAGGTCCGGCAACTCGTTGGAGCGCCGCTCGCGGCGACGGAAGCTGAACTGCGAACCACCGGAGAAAAGGCCACCAATCGACACGAGGACTTCCTTCAGTGAGCGCAGGGGACGATCGGCGCGGATACTGTCCCAATCGACCCAGGCGTCCGCGCGCCCCAGGGTGGCGATCACGATATTGCCCTCGTCGTGGATGTCCTGCGGCAGGAAGCGCAGGTTCACGCGACCGCCCTGCCAGCGCAGCACCTCCGCCGGCACGGTCACGATCTGCGAGCCCGCATCGAGCTCGACCATCACCAGCTGGTCCTCGCCGAGATCCTCGGGCGCTTCCATGCGCAACGCGGCGCCGCCGAGCGAGAGGTCCTCGGACATGCCCTCGACGCGGCGCCCGTCGCCCAGGATCACCGCCGAGCGCACCTCGGCCGCGACGCGGGCGCGCTCGCGCACCTGGCGGCGCTCGCGGCCCACGGCGAGGCCGGCCAGCACGGTGATGAGGCAGAAGCCCGCCCAGATGACGTTCAGCGCATAGGCCTGGAACTCCAGGCTCGCCGGCGGATTGACCGCGAGGCCATAGATGCCCAGCAGCAGGCCAAAAATAAGGGCGCCGGCGAGGACCATGTTCGGGCCCACGGCGCGAAGGTCGAAGTAGCCCTCCTCCAGCGTGCCGCCCTTGTCGGTGACGTTGAAGCGGCCGCGCTTGGGGTCGAGCAGCGTCGCGAGCGTCACCGGCAGCAGGTACACGGTGAGCACCGTCTCGTAGATCTCCGACCAGAAGGAGTGGCGCACGCGCTTCTGGATGCGCGAGTTGGTCACGATCGAATGGACGATGTGCGGACCGGCATAGGCCACGATGGCGAGCGGCGAGGCCGCGATGATGCTCTCGCCGAAGACGAGGAAGGCCAGCGGCGCCGTGAGGAACACGAAGCGCGGCAGCGGGAAGAGGAAGTGGAACATCGCCATGAAATAGCAAAGGCGCTGGGCGAGGCTCAGGCCGCTGGAGGTCAGCGGGTTCTCGATCCGCATGATCTGGATCATGCCGCGCGCCCATCGCATGCGCTGGCCGATGTGCAGCATGAGGCGCTCGGTCGCGAGGCCGGCGGCGAGCGGCACGCGCAGGTAGGCCGTGCGCCAGCCGAGCTTCTGCATGCGCAGCGAGCAGTGGCAGTCTTCGGTCACCGTCTCGGTCGGCACGCCGCCCACGGCCTCCAGCGCCGTGCGCCGCATGACCGCGCAGGAGCCGCAGAAGAAGGTGGCGCCCCAGAAGTCGTTGCCCTGCTGGATCAGGCCGTAGAAGAGCAGACCCTCGTTCGGCACGCGTTGGCCGGCGACGAGGTTCCGCTCGAAGGGATCGGGCGAATAGAAGTAGTGCGGCGTCTGCACCATCGCGAGGCCGTGGTCGCGCAGCATCCAGCCGACGGTGAGCTGCAGGAAGCCGCGCGTCGCCACGTGATCGCAGTCGAAGACGACGACGAACTCGCCGGTCGTCTGGCCGAGCGCGTGGTTGATGTTGCCGGCCTTGGCGCCCTTGTTGTCGGGTCGGATGATGTAGCCGCACCCCGCCTCGGCGGCGAAGCGGCGGAAGTCCTCGCGCCGGCCGTCGTCGAGCAGGTAGACGTTCAGCTTGTCGGTCGGCCAGTCGAGCGCGAGCGCGGCGAAGACCGTCGGCCGCACCACGTCGAGCGGCTCGTTGTAGCTCGGGATGAAGACGTCGATCACCGGCCAATCGTCGGAATTGGACGGCATGGGCGCAGGCTTGCGCTCGAGCGGCCAGAGCGTCTGGAAATAGGCCAGCATGAGCGCGACGATGGCGTAGACCTCGGCGAGCAACAGGCCGGTGCCGAGGAAGGTCTGCAGGAAGGTGCTGAAGTCCAGCGTCTCCGTCATGCGCCAGAAGATGTAGCGCAGCGAGATGACGGAGGAGAGCAGCGCCAGCAGCAGCGTGACGGTACGGCCCTCGAAGCGGTTGAAGATGAAGAAGAAGAGAAAGCCGCCGATCGCGAAGATGACCTGCTGCTCGGGCTGCATAGGAACGGTGATGACGGCCGCGGCGGCAATAAGGCCGACGATGGTGACGAACCAGCCGAACCACTTGTTCCGCATCAACGGGAGACGCGCGAGGCGCTCCCTCCGGGCAGCAACTTCGCTCATCGAGCACCCCAATTTGCGCTGAAGGGTTCCGGCACCGAGGGCAGCGCAGCCTCGATCCCCCGCGAAATCTCACGAAGGTCCTCGGCGGCCTGGCTGTTCGGCGCGATGTCGAGCACGAGGCGCTGTGCGGCCAGCGCCTCTGCCACGATCTCCTCGCGGCAGATGGCGCCGAGCAGGCGTGGGCCCAGGTGGCGCGCGACGGTCTCGGCCGCAGCGCGCGAAAGGCGGGCATTGGGATCGACGCCGTTCAGCACGACGCGCAGCCGTCCGGCGAAGAGCGCGGCCATGGTGCCGGCGCCGAGGAAGCGGCCGTTGTCGATATCGGGCACCAGCGCGGCGCTGGTCGCGTCGGCCAGCAGCACGGCAACGACCATGGCCGACATCGGCGCAAGAATGTTCAGTGAATGCGACGCGCCGGGGGGCGTGTCGGCGATCACCAGCAGGCTCGGGTCGGAGAGGATGGCGCGCATCGGCGCGGCCAGCAGCTCCGGATCGCGCTCCAGCGAGTGGAAGAGGCCGAGCGCGCCACGGATGTCGATCGAGCCGTGCGGGAGCAGCATCACGCCGGAGGAGGTCTGGCGCACCAGCTCGCGCCAGTCCGGGCGCTTGGGCAGCTCGGTCATGAAGCCTGCCCCATCCGTCAGGGGCACGCCGAAATGCAACCGCAGCGTGTTCTGGGGGTCGAAGTCCATGACCATGACGCGTCGCCCTTGGCGCCGCATCGCATCGGCAACATTGGCGGCAAGGGTCGTCTTCCCGACACCGCCCTTGGGGGAAGCAAAGCAGATGAGGGGCATGGTGCCTCCGGCGTCTAGAAGGGCGATGACGACCGCAGCGCGGCGCGGAACGTATCGACGGGGGACGCTGCGGGTGGGTTACCCGCAGCTATCAGACGCATAACCTCACCTAAGGAAACTGTCACGGCGGACGCGGGCACGATGCCTTCGCCGGCGAAGGTGCGGGGCGGAGGGGCGGAAAACAGGCCCGCCGGGCCGGCCTGGTAGGCCGGGCTGGGAAGGGGCTGCTCGGCACCGGCGATCTGGCTGCGCAGCCGCGCAAGCGTCCCTCCCGGAACGGGCGGCGGCGGCGACGCGGGCGGCGTCCCCGGCATCAGGCCGATGGAGTCCAGCAGGCTGAAATTGGGCGCGGCCGGAGCGGCGGGCGCGGGTTCCGGCGGGGTGAAGGCGGCGATCTCGGCCTCGCGGATGACCAGCGGAGCGGGACGCGCGGCGGAGGCAAGCGCGGCCCAGTCGATCGCCGGCTCGGGCGCAGGTTCCGGCACGGGCGCCGCCGGCGGCAGCGCTACGAGAGCGGGCTGGGGCGCCTGCACGGCCGGTGCGACCGGAGGAGGCGAGGCCATGACCGACGGGGCCGGCGGCATCGGCGGAGAGGGCGGCGGTGGTGCTGCCGCGACCGGCCGTGGAGCC
>JAQGHZ010000619.1 GCA_028291485.1 Rubritepida sp.
CCCGCGGCACCGCCCGTCCGCCCGCGCGGTGCAGGTAGAGCAGGATCGCCGCCTCCTTCTCCGTCAGCCGGATCCGCTTGCTGTCGGCGCCCAGCATCAGCTTGGCCGCCGGATGAAAGGCATAGTCGCCGAGCGGGATCGCCGCGCCGGGCGACGCTTCGAAGGTCGCGAGCAACGCGTGCAGCCGGGCCACGAGGTCCGGCAGCCGCACCGGCCGCAGCACGCGCTCGCTGATGCCCGGCGGCAGTATGTGCGGGGCGTCCTCCTCCGGGGCCTGGCCCAGCAGCAGGACGGGCCGGCCGCCCCCCGCCTCGCGCAGCAGCGGGCCCCAATGCGAGGGCCCCGGCAGCACCGCGGCGTCGAGCAGGGTCGCGTCGATACGTCCCGCCGACTCGGCCAGGCGCAGCTGCCCGGCCTGGGGTGTCGTCGCCTCGGCGGAGAAATCGGTGCCCTGGGCAAGCTGGGGCGGCAGCAGCGCGGCAAGCGCGGCATCCGTGGTCACGAGCAGGAGTTTTCGGCCAGGCATGCGGGCCCATCGGTTAGCAGCGTGCGTCGGGCATAGCACCCGCCCCGCCGCCGGGGGAAGGTTCGACGAAACCCGTCCGCCCCCAACCGATTGAGAAACTTTGTGTGCCGTCCCATGCGAGACTGCATCCGATCGCCACATTTGATTCGTATGTGGAAAGTGCCCCAGGATCATCGCTTCATGAAAAGAAACGCCATTCAGGCCTCGGCAAACCAGGCCCCAAAGCTTCCCGACGCCGAGACCCTGGCGTTGCGTGCCGTGCATCGGGCCGTCTCCGAGCTGCGGCGCGGCACGCCCGTCGTGCTGCGCGGCCTACCCGGCCAGGCCCTGGCCGTCGCCGCCGCAGAGACCGCGAGCGCCGCGGGCCTCGCCGAGATCGTCGCCCTGTCCGCCCTGCCGCCCGTGCTGCTCCTCGCGCCGGTCCGCGCCGCCGCGGTGCTGCAGCGTCCCGTGCCGCTGAGCGCCCCGGAGGAAGGCGTGGTGGCCCTGCGTCTGCCGGCCGCGCTGACTTCGCCCGAGCGGCTGCGCAGCCTCGCCGACCCGACCGGGGAACTCCTGCTCGGCCCCGACGGCCATGACATGGAGCGCGCCCCTCTGCCCCCTCTGGCCGCCGCCGCCCTGGCCCTGGTCAAGCTCTGCCGCCTGCTGCCGGCCCTTGTCGCCGCGCCGGTCCCCGATCGCGACGTGCCCGGGCTGCTGAGCGTGACCTCCGCCGAGATCCTGGCCTACCCGGCCACCGCCGCGACCACGCTGCGCGCCGTGGGCGAGGCCCGCGTGCCGCTCGAGGACGCGCCGGAAACCCGCATCACCGCCTTCCGCGCGGCCGATGGCGGCATCGAACACCTGGCGATGGCCGTTGGCGACCCGGCCGCCGTGCTGGCCTCCGGCGGTGCGCCGCTGGTCCGACTGCATTCCGAATGCTTCACCGGCGACCTGCTCGGCTCGCTGCGCTGCGACTGCGGCCCGCAGCTGCGCGGCGCGTTGCGGCGCATGGCGGAGGAGGGCGCCGGCGTGCTGCTCTACCTCGCCCAGGAGGGCCGCGGCATCGGCCTCGTGAACAAGCTGCGCGCCTACACGCTGCAGGACCAGGGGCTCGACACGCTGGATGCCAACCACGCCCTCGGCTACGGCGCTGACGAGCGCAATTTTCTGGTGGCCGCGACGATGCTGCGTCTGCTGGGCATCCCGCGCGTGCGGCTGCTGACCAATAATCCGGACAAGATCTCCGCCCTCACCGCCTGCGGCGTCGAGATCGTCAGCCGCGAGCAGCATGCCTTTGCCGGCAACGGCGTGAACGACCGCTACCTCGCCACCAAGGCGGAACGCTTCGGGCATATGTTTTAGCCCTCGAACGGCGGGCGGCGGCGCCGGCCGCTTTCCGGGCCAGAAAATAAGCGGCCGGCTGGTTCCGGGCGGTCAGCCCTTCAGCCGCCGTCGAGCGCCAGCGTGGCGAAGCTCGCCAGCCAGTGCTCACCCATGTAGTCGCTCGCGATGTTCGGCAGGCCGGCGGCCAGATGGCGCCCGGCCGTCTCCTCCGCGGCCGTGCGGCGCGGATCGCCCGGCGGCAGCGCCGCGGCCAGTGCGCGCCAGCACCAGGCCCGGCTGAGGTTCAGCCCATCCAGATGCGCGAGCTTGCCGTCCGTGCGATCGCTGACCGTCGCCGCCCGGAACAGCGTGGCCGGCTCGGCCGAGGCGATCCGCGGCAGGAAGCGGTCGAACCAGGGCGAGAACTCCACGGCCGGCAGGAGGCGCCGCATGCATTCGGCCTCGATCAGCGCCGACGACAGGAAGTCGTCGCCGCCCGGCTCGCCCCAGGCGGGGCAATCGGCATCCTCGCCGTACCAGCGCCGCGCCGTCTCCAGCAGCAGGCCCGCGAGCGCCGTATCCTGCGTCGCGACGGCGTAGTCGGCCGCCATGCGGAGACCGAAGGCGGTGTTGAAATGCGTGCCGACCCGCACCGGATAGGTCGCCAGCGGCAGGAAATCGCGGAAGCGTCGGGCGAAGAGCTCCGCCAGCGGCGCGAGGTTCCGTGCCCATCGCGGATCGTCCTGCCGCATCAGCTCCTCGGCGAGCTTCAGTAGCCAAGCCCAGCCATAGGGCCGCTTGAAGCCGAGCGCCGAGGGGGCCGCCAGATACGCGCACTCGCCCGCCACCTTCTCCGGCACGAACTGCCCGTCGAACAGGGCGCGGATCCGACCCGCCGCCGCCATCCCAGGGAAGCGCCGCAGCAGCCGCGCCAGCATCCAATGGCTGTGGACGCAGGAATGCCAGTCGTAGCTGCCATGGAAGATGGGATGCAGCGCGCTCGGAACCCGCGCGTCTTCGGGCCCGTCGAGCACGTTGTCCGGCTTGTAGGGATATTCGCGCCGGACATGCCCGAGGGCGATGGCGGCGAATTCCTCCGCAGCGGCCAGGGTAAGGCTCGAATCCGTCATCGGCATTTCTTTCGCGCGCCCGGAATGGGCGCGGGGCTGGTGGCGACGATGGGACGCACTCCGTCAGGTCACCCGGTCGAGCTCGGCGTCCGACATCGTCCCCGGCACCACCGTCATCGGCACCGTCATCTTCGAGGCCAGCCGCCCCGTCAGCGCCTGGATCAGCGGCCCGGGTCCTTTGCTGTCCGCCGCCGCTGCCAGCACCAGGATGGAGATGCGCGGATCCTCGGCCAGCAGCGCCAGGAGCTGTTCCGCCGTCTTGCCCTCGCGGGTGATGAGCATGGGCAGCCCGCCCGTGATCTCCTTCACCTGCGCCGCGAGGCCGGCCAGCATGGATTCCGCCTCCTCGAGCCGTTCCTGCGCCATCATGGCGCCGATGCCGGCCCATTCGGCCTGCTCCACCGGCTCGACCACGCGCAGCAGCGCCACCCGTCCGCCGGATTTCGCCACGCGCAACGCGGCATAGCGCAGCGCCACGGCGCGCTCCGGGCTATCATCCACCACGACGAGAAAGACGCGATCGCGCCTCGCACGCTCAGCCGCTTCAGGCATCAACCCCTCCGGAAGATCACGCTGCCCGCCCAGCCGGCGAAGGCCGCGGCCAGGATACAGAGGATAGCGTAGATCACCGGCTGCCCGCTTGCGACCTTCTCGATCTCGGCGGCCGATCCGGTCCTTTGCACGATGAAACCGAGCTGCTCGGTCGCCACGATCCGCCGGGCGCGGACCAGCATCACCTCCACCCGGTAGGTGCCCGGCTGCACCGTAGAGGGCAGGAAGAGCCGAAAGTTGAACAGCCGCGAGCCGGCGATCTCGATGGGCGAGGGGTCTTCCTGCCAGAGCCGCGAGCTCCGCTTCAGCTCCACCAGCGCCCGGCGGAAGCCCGGCGCCCGGGCTCCGGTGAATTCGAGGGGGATGGAGTCGATGCCGATTCCCCGCTCCTGCCGCGCCTGCTCGGGCAGGAGCTGCCAGGGCGGCCGCGTGCCGGCGACGGCGTAGAAGACCGGCACGTCCCCGAAGCGGGCCGAGGGTCCGTTGAGCCAGAGACCGAGCACATTGACCTTCCGCCGCACGACGAAGGGGCCCTGCGGCCCGCGCGCCAGGACGATCACCTCGTCGCCGCCGGGGCCGAGCGGCTGCTCGGTGCTGCCGAAGACCAGGATGCTCTCGCCGATGAAGGCGGTGGTGATGGAGACGCGCTCGGTGGAGAGGCGGGCAACGAGCTCGGAGGGCTGGGCCGAAACGGGCCCGGACAGGAGGCCAGCGATCAGAAAACCGAGCGCCCCGACGAAAATCCGGCCGCACAGCGGCCGGCGCGCCCGGCGTTTGAGGGCATAAAAAAGACCCCGGCGCGCACTCATAGCGCCGGCCCCACGCTGAACAGCGAGGGCGGCAGCCGCAGCAGGTCCCAGAGCAGCGAGGCCGCCACGGCCAGGACCAGCGTGCCCAGCAGCGCCCGTGTCTCCTCGCCGCGGAGCCGGCCGCCCATCGAGGCGCCGAACTGCGCGCCCGCCACGCCGCCCAGCAGCAGCAGCAGCGTCAGCACGATGTCCACGCCGCCCACCTGGACTGCCTGCAGGAAGGTCACCATGGCGGTCACGCAGACCACCTGGAACAGCGAGGTGCCGATGACCACCGCCGTCGGCATGCCGAGGATGTAGATCATCGCCGGCACCAGCATGAAGCCGCCGCCCACGCCCATCACGGCCGAAAGCACGCCGATCACGAACCCCACGCCCAGCGGCGGGATTACCGAGATGTAGAGGCGGCTTTTGCGGAAGCGGACCTTGAACGGCAGGCCATGCGCCCATGTGTGGTTGTGCAGGCGATGCGCATCGCCGTGGCGGCGCCGGCGGGAGATGGCGCGCACGCTCTCCATCACCATCAGCAGACCGACGGAGCCCAGCACCACGACATAGAAGATGGCGACCGCCGCATCCACCTGGCCGAGCCGCCGCAGCAGCGCGAAAAGCTGCACGCCGGCGACGCTGCCGAACAGGCCGCCGGCCACCAGCACGCCACCCATCTGCCAATCGACATTGCCACGCCGCGCCTGCGCCATCAGCCCCGAGACGGAGGCGCCCAGCGTCTGGTTCGCGCCCGAGGCGACGGCGACGGTGGAGGGGATGCCCAGCAGGATCAGCACCGGGGTCAGCAGGAATCCGCCGCCCACGCCGAACAGTCCCGACAACCAGCCCACGCCGAAGCCGACGCCCACCAGAAGGAAGGCATCCACGCTCATCTCGGCAATGGGCAGATAGACCTGCAAATGTAAGAACCAAGCGAGGGACGCGGCCACCCTTCACCTGTAAAAATGGCATGGCAAGGGCAGCCCGCATGCGCTGCCGCATCATCTTGCGTAACCGCATCTTTCACCGCCGGCCTGTGGCCAGACAGGCACAAGAGGCGCAAAACGGAACCGCCATGATCAGCCGCCGATTGCTTCCCGCGCTGCTCGCCGCCCCGGCGTTGCGCGCTTCCGCCCAATCCGTTGGCCAGGCCGCGACCCAAGTCTCGCTGGTCCACCTCAACGACTTCCATTCGCGCCATGAGCCCATCGCCAACACTTCCGCCGCCTGCCGTCCCGGCGAGACCTGCTTCGGCGGCTCGGCGCGCATCGCCACCGCCGTCGCCGAGGCGCGCGAGGCCGCGCGGGCGGCGGGCCGTGCCTCGCTGCTGCTCGATGCCGGCGACACCTTCCTCGGCAGCCTCTTCTTCACCCAGCACGAGGGCCTGGCCGAGGCCGCCGTGCAGAAGGAATGGGGCGTGCAGGCCTTCACGCTTGGCAATCACGAGTTCGACCTCGGGCCGGAGAAGCTGGCGAAGTACCTCGCCGCCGTGCCCTTCCCCGTGCTCTGCGCCAATATCGACGTGACGCAGGAGCCGGCGCTGGCCGGCAAGCTGGCGCCCACCGTCGCCTTCCGCCGTGAGAACCTGCGCGTCGTGGTCGTGGGCCTGACCACGCCGGAGACGCCGATTCTCTCGCAGCCGGGGCCGAACGTGCGCTTCACCGACCCGCTGGAGGCCGCGAACCGCGCCGTCTGGGAGGCGCGGCGCGAGGGCGCGGCCACGGTCGTGGTGCTGTCGCATCTCGGCGTCAGCGCGGACCGCCGGCTGGCGGCCGAGGTCGCCGGCGTGGACGTGATCCTGGGCGGGCACTCGCACACGCTGGTGGCGCCGCCGATCGTCGTGGACGGGAAGGACCGGCCGGTGCTGATCACCCAGGCCCAGGCCTTCGGGAAGTATCTCGACCGCTTCGACCTGGACCTCGCCGCCGACGGGCGCATCGCCGCGAACGAGCAGCACATGCGCGAGCTCACGGCCGACATCCCCGAGGATCTGGGCGTGGCCGCGATCGTCGCGCGCTTCGCCGCGCCGCTGGAGGCGCTGCGCCGCCGCGTGGTGGGCCGGCTTCCCGAGGCGATGGACAACCGCACCTGCTACCTCGCTCCCTGCGGGCTCGGCGAGACGGTGGCGGAGGCCATGCGCAAGGCCGTCGAGGCCGAGATCGGCTGGCAGAACGGCGGTGGGCTGCGCGCCGGACTGCCGGCGGGCGAGGTCTCGGTGGGCGACCTGCTGACGACGCTCCCCTTCGGCAACACGGTGGCGCGCGTGCGGCTGC
Organism: Rubritepida sp.; assembly: GCA_028291485.1. Taxonomy (GTDB): domain Bacteria; phylum Pseudomonadota; class Alphaproteobacteria; order Acetobacterales; family Acetobacteraceae; genus Roseococcus. The sequence continues at coordinate 6,584 of JAQGHZ010000619.1, forward strand.
GCGGCGCGACGATCAGGGCCGCGCTGGAGAACGGGCTGTCACGGCTGCCGCAGGCCTCGGGGCGCTTCCCGCAGGTCGCGGGGCTGCGCTTCGC
>JAQGHZ010000626.1 GCA_028291485.1 Rubritepida sp.
GCATCTTCAATCGCCTGGCCGAGATCTTCTTCGACGGCGCAAGGACACGCACATGAGCCAAGCTGCGATCGCCCCCGAGGTCGCCCCCGAGGTCGCCCCCCAGGCCGCACCCCAGGCCGCACCCCAGGTTGCCGCATTCCGCCCCTGCCTCCGCAACGCGATGACGGTCGATGTCGAGGACTGGTTCCAGGTCCAGGGCTTCGCGGACGCCATCCCGCGCGGGGAGTGGAATTTCCTCGCCTCCCGCGTCGAGGCGAACACCGAGCAGATCCTCGCGCAATTCGCCGGCGCGGGCGTCCGGGCGACCTTCTTCACGCTGGGATGGATCGCGGAGCGGTATCCCGCCCTGATCCGCCGCATCGTGGCGGCGGGCCACGAGCTCGCGAGCCACGGCTACGGGCACGAGCGCGTGGACCGCATCGGCCCGGTCGCCTTCCGCGCCGACATCCGCCGCGCGCGCGGCCTGTTGGAGGATTGCGGCGGCGTGCCGGTGCGCGGCTACCGCGCGCCGACCTTTTCGATCGGCCCGCACACGCCATGGGCGCACGGCATCCTGGCCGAGGAGGGCCACCGCTACTCCTCCTCGGTCTTCCCCGTGCGGCACGACGCCTATGGTGCGCCCGAGGCACCGCGCCGGCCGTACCGGCCGCGGCCCGACGGCATCGTGGAGCTGCCTATGACCACCTGTCGCGCCTTCGGCCGCAACCTGCCCTGCTCGGGCGGCGGCTGGTTCCGGCTGACGCCCTACCGGCTGTTCCGCGCGGGGCTGCGGCACGTGAACGCGGTGGATGGCAGGTCCGGCATCTTCTACTTCCACCCCTGGGAGGTGGATCCGGCGCAGCCGCACGTCTGGCACGCCGACCGCCTCGCGCGCTTCCGGCACTACACGCGGGTGTCCAGCATGTCGCCGCGGCTCGAACGGCTGCTGCGCGACTTCCACTGGGGCGCGATGGAGGACGTCTTCGCCAGGGAGATCGCGCCGTCGGCCGTCGCGGCCGATCTGCACGCGATGGCGGGCTGACCATGGGCGCTGCCGCCACGACGATCGAGACACCGTGCCCGGTGCGGAAGAGCGGCCCGGTGCGCATCCATGAACTCGACGATCACAGCCTGGCCGGAACGGAGGAGGCGTGGGAGGTCCTCGTGCGGGCGACGCCCGAGGCGACCTTCTTCCACCTCCCGGCCTGGCGGCGGGTGATCCAACAGGCCTTCGGGCATGCGACGCACTACGCCTATGCCGAGCAGGACGGCGTCATCACCGGCGTGCTGCCGCTGGCGCGCATGCGCACGCGTCTCTTCGGCGACGCGCTCGTCTCCACGCCCTTCTGCGTCTATGGCGGGCCCGTGGCCGTGACGCCCGAGGCCGCGATGGCGCTGGAGGCGCATGCGCTGGCGCTGATGCACCGGACGGGCGTGCCGCTGCTGGAGTTCCGCCGGCGCGAACGGGCCGATGCCGGCTGGCCCGAGCGCCCGCCGCTCCACTACACCTTCCGCCGCGCCATCACCGGCGAGGCCGAGGCCGACATGAAGGCCATCCCGCGCAAGCAGCGCGCGATGGTCCGCAAGGGCATCCAGAACGGCCTCACCAGCGTCTCCAACAGCGACACCGACGTGCTGCACCGCGTCTATGCCGAGATGGTGCATGCGCTCGGCACGCCCGTTTTCCCGCAGCGCTACTTCCGGCTGCTGGCCGAAGCCTTTCCCACATCGCACGACGTCACGACCGTGCTGCATCAGGGTCGCCCGGTCGCGGCGGCGCTGAACTTCCACTTCCGCGACGAGGTGCTGCCCTATTACGGCGGCGGCGGCCGCGCGGCGCGTAGCCTCGCCGCCAACGACTTCCTCTATTGGGAGGTGATGCGACGCGCCGGCGCCGAGCGCGGCGCGCGGCTCTTCGACTTCGGACGCAGCAAGAGCGGAACGGGCGCCTTCGACTTCAAGCGCAACTGGGGCTTCACGCCCGAGCCGCTGCACTACTGCTACAGGCTGCGCGCCGGCGCGACGCTACCGGAGAACAACCCCTCCAACCCGAAGTACCGGCTGATGATCGCGGCCTGGCGGCGACTGCCGCTCCGTCTGGCGAACCGCATCGGCCCCTTCATCGTGCGGGGGCTCGGCTGATGTCGGGACGGCTGCTCTTCCTGTGCCACCGGATCCCCTTCCCGCCGGAGAAGGGCGACAAGATTCGCGCCTGGCACATGCTGGAACATCTGGCGCGGAACTGGGAGGTGGACCTCGGCTGCCTCGTGGACGACCGCGCGGATTTCGACCATGTGCCCGCGCTGCGGCATGTCTGCGCAAGCGTCGAGGCGCGCTGGACGGGCTCGCGGACGCAGGCCGGGCTCCGCGCGCTGGGGCGGTTGCGCCCTGGCCGGCCGCTGAGCCTGGGATGGTTCCACGAGCCAGGCCTGCGCGACTGGACGCAGGATCGCCTGGACGAGGGCCGGCACGACGCGGTCTTTGTCTATTCCTCCGCCATGGCGCCCTATGTCATGGGCGCGCGCCGGCCGGGGCTGCGCCGCGTGCTCGACATGGTGGACGTGGATTCCGAAAAGTGGCGTGCCTATGCGGAAGGCGCGCGGGGACCGATGCGGCAGATCTGGTCGCGCGAGGCGCGCACCCTGCTGCGTTTCGAGCGGGAGGCGGCGGCTGATTTCGACCGCAGCCTCTTCGTCTCGGCCGACGAGGCCGCGCATTTCGCCGCACTCGCGCCCGAATGCGCGTCCCGGCTGGACTACGTGGCCAATGGCGTGGAACTGGGCCGCTTCGACCCCACGCTGCCTCACGCGAATCCCTTCATGGGCCGCCGGCCCGCGCTCGTCTTCACCGGAACCATGGACTACCGGCCGAACATCGAAGCCGTGTCGTGGTTCGCGCGCGAGGTGATGCCGCTGCTGGACGGCACGGAATTCCATATCGTCGGCGCCAATCCGACCCCGGCGGTGCGGGCGCTGGAGCGCATGCGCGGCGTGCACGTGACGGGCACGGTGCCGGACGTGCGGCCCTACCTGGCCCATGCGGCCGTGGCCGTGGCGCCCTTGCGCATCGCGCGCGGCATCCAGAACAAGGTGCTTGAGGCCATGGCGATGGCACGGCCGGTCGTGGCGTCGCCCGAGGCCTTCGAGGGAGTGCGGGCGCAGGCCGGGCGCGATCTCCTGGTCGCGCAGGGCGCGTTCGAGACCGCGCACCGCATCCGCGAGGTGCTCGACGGCCGCTATCCGGGCCTCGGTGCGTCCGGCCGCGTCGCCGTCATGCGCGGGCACGACTGGCGCGCGACGCTGACTCGCCTCGATGCGGCCATGGAGCCGGTCCGGGCGCAGGACCGCGTACCAGCGTGAGCGTGGCGCGGCAGGCCGAGGTCGCCGTTCCACGCCCGGCTGTCTGGCCGGCCGCGCTGGCCGTGCTGGGCCTCGGCCTCGCCGCGCTGGGAATCCTCTTCCGCGCCGAGGTCGCGGCGGCGGTCTCCACCTGGGACCGATCGAGCGCCTATGGACATTGCTGGCTGGTCCTGCCCATCGCGGCCTGGCTCGCCTGGACACGGCGGGCGCGTCTCGCGGAGCTGGCGCCGGAGCCGCTGCCGCTCGCGGCGCCGCTGGCCTTGGTCGGCGCGGCGGCCTGGCTGGTCATGGAGCGGCTCGGCGTCATGGAAGGGCGGCAGTTTGCGGCCCTCGGCCTCGTCTGGGTGCTGGTGCTGGCGGTGCTCGGCCGGAGAGTGGTGCAGGCGATGGCGGCGCCGCTCGCCTACCTCGTCTTCCTCGTGCCCTTCGGGGAGTTCGCGACGCCCTGGCTGCAGCAGGCGACGCTGGAGATGATCCTGCTGGGCCTTGATATCGCCGGCATCCCGTATCATTCCGATGGGCTGTTCATCGAGATCCCGGCGGGCACCTTCCTGGTCGCCGAGGCCTGCGCCGGCCTGCGCTTTCTCATCGCGTCCCTCGCCTTCGGCGCGCTCTATGCGATCGTTATGTTCCGCAGCCCCTGGCGACGGCTGCTCGTCCTGGCGCTGGCGGTGGTGGTGCCGCTCGTCGCCAACGGGATCCGCGCCCTGGCGATCGTGCTGCTCGGCCACTACCTGGGCAGCGCCGAGGCGGCGGCGGCCGACCACGTGATCTACGGCTGGGTCTTCTTTTCGGTAGTGATGCTGCTGCTCATCCTGATGGGGCTGCCCTTCCGGCAGGAGCCCGCCGTCGACACCCCGACGTCCTCCGCGCCGCCGCGGCCGGCGGCACCGCGCGCGCTTGCGGCCGCAGGCGTCGCGACGATCGTTTTCGCCGCCGCGGGATCGCTCTGCGCGGCCGTGCTGGATGCGGGCGCCGCGCCGCCGCGGCGCGAGGCTGCGCGCCTGATCGCGCCGGCTGGCTGCGAGGAGAGGGGGCTTGCCCTAAGCTGCGACGGCACGAGCTTCCGCGCGACGCTGATTCGCTTTGCGCCCCAGGCCAACTGGTCCGCGGTCGCCGCGGCGCGGCGCGAGGCGGCGGGCACGGACGACGAGGCGCTCATCTTCGAGGTCGTGACGCCCGAGATACGCTGGACCGTTCGCCAGGCGTCCGGAAGCCCGGATCAGGGCGCGGTGGCTGTGGCGGGTTGGCTCGGCGGTGCGCCTGCCGGTGATGGGCTGCGCACGCGCGCGGACCATGCCTGGCGAAGGTTTGCCGGAGGAAACGGCGCGCCCGTGCTGGCCGTGGTGGAAATGACGCTCTCCGGCGGCACCCGCGGTGAGCGCGACCGGCGTGTGCTGCGCGCGGTGCTCATGGCCCAGGACAGCCTGGCGCGTGAAGCCGCCGAGCTCTCACGACGCTGAATCTCTGACAGTCCCTTGCGCCGGACGGCCTTGGACGGCTGCCTCCAGCAGCCGTTCGCGAGAGGCGCATGCGGGCCGCCCTAGCAGTCTGTCGGATTCACGTTGTGGGCGTGGCGATATGGGCGGTCTGCAAGCCTTCAAGCCTGCTTCAGGCGATGCAGCCTGCGGCAGTAGGCGAGTGCCACCAGCCTCCATTCTGCGGCGGCGTTTTGTAGGCCGCGGAGACGAAAGCGGGTGAAGCCCATGGCGCTTTTGATGATGCCAAAGACCGGTTCAACCGATTGCTGGCGTCGAGCGTAGCGGGCTTTGCCTTCCTCTGTTTCGAGCTTGGCTTTCATGGCCATGCGCCACGGCTCGTTGATCTGCCGCTCGGGCCTGGGATCGGGCGGGGGGCGAAAATCATAGGGCCGGTGCGGTTGCGTGCGGCCGATGGCGACCAGCGGCTCGATGCCGCGCGCCTGCAAGGCG
>JAQGHZ010000672.1 GCA_028291485.1 Rubritepida sp.
GGGCCAACCAGCTCCGCTTCGACTACAATGACGTGGCGAGCCTGGAGGCCGCCGCCGATGCGGCCGGGAACGACCTCGCCGCCATCCTGGTCACGGGTTTCAGGCACGACAACGTCGTGGACCAGGAACTGCCGGAGCCGGAATTCGCCGCCGCCGCGCGCGCGATCTGCGACCGCAAGGGCGCCGCACTCATCGTGGACGACGTGCGCGCCGGCTTCCGGCTGCATGCGGGCGGCTCCTGGGAGACGGTGGGCGTCCGGCCGGACCTCTCGGCCTGGAGCAAGGCCATCGCCAACGGCCACACGCTCGCCGCCGTGACCGGCCGGGATTCCCTGCGCGATGCGGCCGCGCGCATCTTCGTCACCGGCTCCTTCTGGTGCTCCTCGGTGGCCATGGCGGCCGCCGTCGCCACGCTGGAGGAGCTGGAGCGGCGCGACGTGGTGGGCCACATCGCCACCCTCGGCCAGCGTCTGCGCGACGGGCTCGCGGAACGCGCACGCGGTGCGAATGTGGGGCTGCGTCAGTCGGGGCCGGTGTCCATGCCGCTCTTCCTCTTCGACGGCGACGTGGACTTCGCCATGGGCCGCGCCTTCTGCCGGGCCGCGCTCGCCGAGGGCGCCTTCCTGCATCCGCGGCACAACATGTTCCTCTGCGCGGCCCACACCGAGGTCGATATCGACGCGGTGCTGGCCGCCTCCGAGGCCGGCTTCGCCGCCATCCGGGAGATGCGCTGATGCATCGTCGTGCGGCCCTCGCGACGCCCTTCCTGCTCGCCGGCCTGCGGCCCGCGAGCGCCCAGGAAGCCCGTCACCTGACCATCGGCCAGAGCGCCAACCCCTCTTCGATCGATCCGCATTTCTTCAACGGCACGCCGACCAAGGCGCTCTCCACGCATCTCTTCGACCGTCTCGTCGAGCAGACGCCGGACACCAAGCTGGTGCCGGGCCTGGCGCTCTCCTGGAGCACCATCTCCGACACGGTCTGGGAGTTCCGGCTGCGGCCGGGCGTGGTCTTCTCCGACGGCCATCCGCTCACGACCGACGACGTCGCCTTCACCATCGAGCGTGCGCCCAACGTGCCCAACTCGCCGGGCGGCTTCGGCGGCGTGGTGCGCTCGATCAAGCGCGTCGAGATCGTCGACCCGCTCACAATCCGCTTCCACACCGAGGCTCCGGCGCCGAATCTGCCGAACGACCTCTCCAACCTCGCCATCATCTCACGCCATGTCGGCACGGGCGCCGCGACCGAAGACTACAATTCCGGCCGCGCCGCGATCGGCTCCGGCCCCTACAAGCTCATCCGCTTCGTGCCCAACGACCGCTGCGAGATGGAGCGCAACGACGCATGGTGGGGCCCAAAGCCCGCCTGGGAGCGCGTGACCCTTCGTTTCATCCCCAATACCGCCGCCCGCAGCGCTGCGCTGCTTTCAGGCAGCGTGGACATGATCGACGTGCCCTCGCCGAACGACCTGCCGGTCTTCCGGCGCGACCCGCGCTTCTCAGTCGTCTCGCGCGAGAGCACGCGCATGGTCTACATCGCGCTCGACCAGGGCCGCGCGGAGGCCTCGCCCTTCGTCACCGACGCGGCCGGGCGTGTGCTGCCGCAGAACCCGCTGCGCGACCTGAAGGTCCGGCGCGCGCTCTCGCTGGCGGTCAACCGCGTGGCCCTCGCCGAGCGCATCATGCAGGGCACGGCCGTGGCGACGGGCCAATGGATGCAGCGTGGCGCCTATTCCTACAATCCAGCGATCGCGGTGCCGCCCTTCGATCCCGACGGCGCGAAGGGCCTGCTCGCCGAGGCCGGTTTCCCGCAGGGCTTCCGGCTGGCGCTGCACGCCGCCGTGGACGGGCGCCCGACGGACCCCGCGACCGCGCAGGCCGTGGCGCAGATGTGGACGCGCATCGGCGTGCAGACCGCCGTGGAGACCATGCCCGCCAATTCCTACAATGCGCGCGGCGCGCGGCAGGAGTTCTCGGCCGGGATCTGGGCCTGGGGGAGCAATTCGGGCGAGGCGGGCTATGCGCTGGTGAACGTCTTCGGCACGGTCGATCGCGCGAAGGGCACCGGCGGCTACAATCGCTCGATGTATTCCAACCCCGCGATCGACCAGCTGCGCGACCGGGCGCTGGCAACGCTGGACGATGCCGCGCGTGAGCAGCTGCTGATGCAGGCGATAGCCGACACGATGGCGGATGAGGCGGTGGTGCCGCTGTACCAGATGGTGAACTTCTGGGTGACGAAGCGAGGAATCACCTACGAGGCGAGCGGGCATGAGCGGAATATGGCCATGCTGGCGCGGCCTTCGGCCTGATTGGGGGCTTTGCTCCCTCGAACTCTCCGAGCGCGCTCGCGATGCGTGGAGCCGCCGAACGGCCTGGCCGGGTGTGCCGGTCGCTCTGTCGATCGCATCTGGACAAACGGAGTCTCGCTGGCCCCGTTGGACGGCCGGTTTTTCGCTGGTAGCCTCGCCGGATGAGGAATGCCCAGGAAAAAGACCTGCTGCTCACCAACCTCCGTCTTCCGGATGGCGGACCGCCCGGGCGGCGGATCCTGATCCGTGAGGGCCGGATCGCGGAGATCCTGCCGGCCGCCGCGCCGGACCCCGCCGCGCCGACCATGGACCTGTGCGGCGAACTCGTCCTGCCCGGCCTGGTCGACGGGCATATGCATCTGGACAAGACGCTGTTCGGCCTGCCGTGGATCCCGCATGCGGCGGAGCCTTTCCGCATGAGCCGCATCGAGAACGACCAGAACATGCTGCCCTCGCTGCCGCTGAACACCGCGAGCCGCGCGGGCGAGTTGCTGCGCCGCTGCGTCGCCAATGGCACCGCGCATGTCCGGTCCCATGTCGATATCACCCCCGCCTTCGGCCTCTCGGCGCTCGAGGGCGTGCTGGAGGCGAAGCAGGCGCATGCGCACGCCGTCACGATGCAGATCGTCGCCTTCCCGCAGGCCGGCGTGGTCAGGGCCGGCGGGCAGAAGATGCTGGACTTGCTGGATGCCGCGATCCGTGCGGGCGCCGATCTGGTGGGCGGCATCGACCCCTGTGAGGTGGATCGGGATCCGAAGGGCCAGCTCGACGGCATCTTCGACATCGCAGGGCGCCACGGCGTCGGCGTGGACATCCACCTGCATGAACCCGGTGAAATGGGCCTGTTCAGCCTTCAGGAAATCTGCCTCCGCGCCAAGGCTCTGGGCATGCAGGAGCGCGTGACCGTCAGTCACGGCTTCTGCCTGGGCGGCGTGAAGGAATCGAAGCAGGCTGCCGCGGCGGCGATGATGGCGGAGGCGGGCGTGGCGCTGGCCACTCATGGCGCCGGCGGCTCGACGCTTCCACCGCTGATGCTGCTGCGACGGGCGGGCGTGCGGGTCTTCTGCGGCAATGACGACATCCGCGACACCTGGAGCCCCTACGGCAATGCCGACATGCTGGAACGTGCCGCTGTCATCGGCTGGCGCGAGGACATCCGGCACGACGATCTGCTGGCGGAGCTGTTCGCGATGGCCAGTTCCGGCGGTGCCGAGGTATTGGGTGTCGCGGATCACGGTATCGCGCCGGGCAACCCGGCCCACTTCTTCACCATCGCGGCCGAGAACGTGGCTGACGCGATCGGGCGGCACCCCCTGCGAGGCAAGGTGTTCCACGCCGGCCGCCTGGTCGCCTCGCGCGGGGAATGGGTTGCTTAGGCTGCCCACCGCATCTACCTGACCACGCTGCGCGACGGGGTGGCGTTCCGGCTGGCCTTCATCGGGTCGGACTTCCAGGCCGATCCGCGTGAGGCGTTGATACGCCGTTCATGCGGGCGCTGTTCGACTATGGCTATGCGCAGGCGCGGCAGCCCTGGCACACGGTGCCGCCGGGGGTCAGCACGACGGTTCTGCCGGTGCGGCGGTAAGATCGAGGGGCTTCCTCGCGCTCGCCGCCAGAGACTTCAGATGCCGGAATTCGGGGCGTCGCACATGTAGCGGGAGAGGTGGTAGGGACGCGCCGCCAGGCCGGAACAGAAGCTCGCCACCACCGGCTCCAGCGCCTCGAACAGTGCCTTTTGCTCGGCATTCGCCGCCTCCAGCCGGTCGCGCGCCTCCTCGGCCTCGACGGCCAGCTTCGCCATGTCGAGCGTGGTGTGCTTGCGGTCGCGATACACGAAGCGCCCACCGATCATCACGTGCCGAACGGCGGTCGCGTCCTCGGCGTGGATGATCTGGTTCAGCGTCGCGTTGTGCGGCATCCAGTGCGGCGTCACGAGGTCGAGGAAGACGATGTCCGCCTTCATCCCCGGCTCGATCGCGCCGATATCGGTGAAGCCCGCCGCCCGCGCGGAACCCAGCGTGCCCGTGAGATAGACCTGCTCCGCCGAAGCCCAGGCGCGCGGGTCCGGCGTCTGCACATGCGAGGTGAAGGCGGCCAGCCGCATCGCCTCGTACATGTTGGAATTGTCGCCGCTGGTCACACCATCCGTGCCAAGGCCGACATTCACGCCGAGGTCGATCGCCCGCTTCAGCCGGAACATCCCGTTGCCGAGCTTCATGTTCGAGGCCGGGTTGTGGGCGATGGAGGCGCCGCGGTCGGCCAGCATCCGCAGGTCGTCGTCGTCCAGCCAGACGCCATGCGCAACGGTGAACTGCGGGCCGATGAGGCCCAGGCTGTCCATGTACCGCGCCAGGGTCATGCCGTAGCTCTGCATGCCGACCAGTGCCTGCACCTTGCTCTCGGCGACGTGGCTGTGGATGCCGACCTCGTATTTCCGGGCGAGGTCGCGGCAGCCGCAGAGGAATTCGCGCGAGCAATGGTGCGGGATGGTGGGCGCGACGGCGAAGCGGATGTCCTCGGCGTTCCAGCGCCAGTTGCGCAGCGCCTGCTCCATCACGGCGAGCGTTTCCTGCCAGGGGCGCAGCTTGATCTTCTCGGCCTCGCGCCGGAGCCGGTCCGGCAGCGCGTCGAGCAGGCCCGGAATGGCCTCGTAGAGCGAGCGGTCGGCCACCATGGGCGCGACGACGGCGCGCATGCCGACGGTGGCATAGGCGTCGGCCACCGCGTCCAGCCCCTCGATGGAGGGCAGGGGGATTTCCGTGCAGAGGTCGTAGGCGGTGGTGCAGCCCTTGGCGACCATCTCGGCCGCGCAGAGCTGCACCGACAGCCGCTTGTCGGACAAGGCGCGGCTGCCGCCGACCCAGGGCGCCGAGGCCAGCAGCGTCTCCAGGCTCCACCGGTCGCCCTGGCCGCGGCCGAGGCCGCCATGGCCGTGCGTGTGGGCATTGGTCAGGCCGGGATGCAGCAGGAAGCCGGAGGCGTCGACCACCGAGGTGCCCTCGGGTGCGGCCAGGTTCTCGCCGACCTCGCGGATCACGCCGTCCTGGATCAGGATGTCGGCATGGCCGGCGCGGCGGCGCGTGACGTCGGCCAATCGCCCGCCGCGGAGGATCTGCCAGCCGGGTTCCGCCTTCGCCATGCGCTCAGAACTCCGGGACGAGCTCGAGGGGCTCGATGGTCCAGCTGCCCTTGCCGTCGGGCTTCACGTGCAGCGGCAGGGCGTTGGGCGTGCGGACATTGGCCGGTAGTCCCGCCTCGTAGCGGAAGGCGCGCCAGAGCGCCCCATGCCCCACCACCAGCACCGGGCCGGGCAGGGCGGTCGCGCGGTTGATGGCGCGGACGGCGCGGGCGCGCAGCCCGGCGAAGGTCTCGGCGCCCTCGGGCGTGAACTTGTCGGCGATCCAGTCGTCGTACCAGTCGCCCATGGGCAGGCCTTCCTGCACGCCGAAGCCCACCTCGCGCAGTTCCTCGTCGACCAGGACGGGCAGCTTCAGCACCTCGGCCGCCATGTCGGCCGTGTCCTTGGCGCGGCTGAGCGGCGAGGAGACGATGGTCTTGATCGGCACGGGGTGCAGCGTCCGCGCCGCCCGCCTGGCCTGCAGGAGGCCGACATGGTTCAGCGGGATGTCGACATTGCCCTGGCTCAGCCCCTCGGCGTTCCAATCGGTCTCGCCGTGGCGGAGGTACCAGAAGGGAATGGGATTGAGGCTCATGCAGAGAACCCTTCGGCTGCCAGCGTGTCCGCGAGGACGGGGAGGGAAAACAGGCGCTTCCGGTGGGCCAGGAGCGCATCGGGTGGGGCCACGCCGAGGAAGCCGGCGAGCACCGTGACAAGGGCGATGTAGCAATCCGCGGCGGTCACGGCCTCGCCGACGATCCAGTCGCGGTCGCCGAGGCCGGTCTCGAGATAGGCGAGCATATCTGTCACCCGGCCGGTGGCCGAGGCGCGGATCTCGCTTTCGGCCGAAGCGGGGCCGAACTTCCCGGGCGCGAAGCCCGGGTTGAAGCTGCGCGAGACATGCCAGGCGCACCAGGAGAGCCACTCCACCACCCGCCAGCGCGCCATGCGCTCCGTGGGGATGAGGCCGCTCTCCGGCGCCATCTCGCCGATCGCCAACAGGATGGCCGGTGTCTCGGTGAGCGCCTGGCCGTCGTCCAGCACCAGGGCCGGAACCTGGCCCTTGGGGTTGATGGCGAGGTAGTCCGTCGAGCGGCCCTCGCCCTGGCGCAGGCTGATCTCCCTCACGTCCCCCGGCAGCCCGGACAGCGCGAAGGCGAGCCTGGCGGCGAGGCTCGAGCTGCGCGTGGAGACGTAGAGGATCAAGCGGCGACCGCCAGGCCTTCGTCGGCCATGACCTTCGCAACGGCCGGGCGGGCCAGCATGCGCTTGTAGAAGGCGGCCACGTTCGGCGGCAGGTCGAGCTTCATGCGCTCCTTGCCCCAAAAGGTGACGTAGAAGGGCGCGGCATCGCCGAAGCTGAAGGCGCCGGCCACGTAGTCCTTGCCCTCCAGCGCCTTGTCGAGCCAGGCGAGGCCCTTGGTGAAGACCTCCTTGCCGCGCGCCGTCACCGTCTCGTGGTCGCCCTCGCTGGGGGCGAAGTTCCCCGGGCGGAGGAAGCGCGAGAAGCCCTGCATGTGCATGGTCGCGACGGCGTAGTCGGTGACCTCGATGGCCTTGGCCTGGTCCTCGGGGGTCTTGGGCATCAGCCCCGCCGCGGGGAACTTCGCCGCGATCCAGTAGGCGATGGCGGGGAACTCGGTCACGACCGAGCCGTCGTCGCGCTGCAGGGTCGGCACCTTGGACTTGGAGTTGATCGCGGTGAAGTCGGGCTTGAACTGCGCGCCCTCGCGCAGGTTCAGCAGCTCGGGCGTGTAGGGCGCACCGCTCTCCTCGAGCAGGACGTGGATGCCGAGGGAGCAGGCGCCGGGGGCATAGAAGAGCTTCATGGGACGTTTCCTTCTTGTTGGGATTCAGGCGGTTTCGCTCGCGATGGCGCGTTGCACGGCGGGGCGGGCCTTCATGGCCTCGTAATGCCTGGCGATCTTCGGCGGCAGCGCGATGCCCAGGGGACCCACGCACCACCGTGCCAGGAAGAACAGCGCGGCGTCGGCCACCGAATAGCCGGAGGCCAGCAGCCAGGGATCGCCGGCGATCTTGCCTTCGATCAGCGCGAGGTAGTTCTCGGACATGGCCTTGCCCTGCGCGACGACGCGCGCATGGTCGGCCTCGTCCTTCGCAAAATTCCCGGGGCGGAACTGCCGGGTGAAGCCCTGCGGATGGACGGTGCCGCAGAGGTAGTCCAGCCATTCCAGGGTGCGGGCCTCGCCCTCGAAATCGGCGGGGATCAGCTTCGTCTCGGGGTGGGACTTGGCGAGCCACCAGGCGATGACCGGGAACTCCGTCAGCGCCGTGCCGTCGTCGCGCAGCAGCGTGGGCACCTTGGCCTTGGGATTGATCGCCAGATATTCCGGCTTGCGCACGGACCCGTCGCGCGTGGAGACCACCTGCGTCTCGAAAGGGGCGCCCAGCTCCTCCAGGATCACGTGGATGCCGATCGAGCAGGCACCGGGTCCGTAGAAGAGCTTCATGCGTGTTCCTCTTGGTTCAACAGAACAGCGACGAGACCGACCTCTCCTCGCTGATGCGCCGCATAGCTTCGGCGAGAAGCGGCGCGATGGGAAGCTGCCGGATGTTGGTCGCCTCCTGCACCGCCGAGGTCGCCGCGATGCTGTCGGTGACGATCATGGTCTCGATGGGCGACTTCTCCACGCGCGCCACCGCACCGCCCGAGAAGACGCCATGCGTCACATAGGCGCTGACCGAGCGCGCGCCATGGTCCATTAGCGCCTGGGCCGCGTTGCAATGCGTGCCGCCGCTGTCGATGATGTCGTCGATGATGATGCAGTCGCGGCCAGTCACGTCGCCGATGACGTTCATCACCTCGGAGACGCCGGACTGTGGGCGGCGCTTGTCGATGATGGCGAGGTCGGAGTGGATCTGCTGGGCGATGGTCCGGGCGCGGACCACGCCGCCGACATCCGGGCTTACCACCATCAGGTCGCGGCCGGCGAAGCGCGTCTGGATGTCGCGCGAGAAGAGCGGCGCGGCGTAGAGGTTGTCCACGGGGATGTCGAAGAAGCCCTGGATCTGGCCGGCGTGCAGATCCATGGTCAGCACGCGGTCGGCGCCGGCCTGGGTGATGAGGTTGGCCACCAGCTTGGCCGAGATGGGCGAGCGCGGGCTGCTCTTCCGGTCATGCCGGGCGTAGCCGAAATAGGGCATCACCGCCGTCACCCGCCGCGCCGAGGAGCGGCGCAGCGCGTCCAGCGTGATCAGCAGTTCCATCAGGTTGTCGTTGGCGGGGAAGCTGGTGGACTGGATGACGAAGACATCCTCGCCGCGGATGTTCTCGTGGATCTCGACGAAGACCTCCATGTCGGCGAAACGGCGGACGGAGGCGTTGGTGAGCGGCATCCCCAGCTTGTCGGCCACCGCCTTGGCCAGGGGCAGGTTGCTGTTGCACGCAACGATCTTCATCGGCCCGGATATCCCTAGTTCGGCTGGCGGGTGGTCGATAGCCCCCCAGCGCCGAAGTGTAAACTTGCCGGCCCTGCTCAACCCGGGGTGCTGGCATTCCGAATGATGGTCTGCACGCCGCCGGCCGCCTGTTCCGCGGCCACATAGGCGACATCGCCCCAGAATCGGGAGAGCGACCCCGCCGGGACCTCGTTGAGCTGCACCACGCGGCCGAGCTCGTGCCCATCGCGCCGCGAGACGATCCACTGGATCTCCACCCGCTGCGTCGCCGGGTTTACCGGCAGGACGCTGACCTCGGCCGTCACCGCGAAGGCCGCGCCCTCGGCCGTGTCTTGCATCACGTAGCCCTGGTTGCTCAGGAAGGTCCGCAGCCGGGAGTTGAGCGCCGTGTTGCCGTCGCCCGGGGCGCCGGTGATGGGAATGACGCGCAGGCGCGTCGGGCCGGCCATGATCGCTGCGGGGCTCGCGGAGGCGCGTGCGGCCTGCACCGAGAGCAGTAACTGGGTGACGCGGGGAATCGCCTGGGCGGCCACGGTGCTGATCAGCTCGGGCGTCGCCTCGGTCCAGTTGCGGGCCGGCACCGGGGTCGTCTCGACCGCGCCCTGCTCCCGTCCGTCGGCATTGCGGATCATGAAGCGCGGCTGAACGCTCGTACCGCTGACCGCCGCGGTGATGTCGAGCTTCCAGTCGAGGGGCAGCGGGGCTTCGGTGGCGATGGCGGGGACGTCGGCGGCCTGCAGCCCCTCGGCCACCGCATCCGCCAGCAGGCGGGCGTTCGCGTCGTCCAGCAGCGCCTCGGGCGGCGGCCGGATGGCGAGGCGCACGGCCAGCGGGATGGCGAGCAGCCGCGAGGCCGCGCCCGGGTTGCCCCAATGCGGCGTGATGCTGTTCGAGCAGGCGCCGAGGATCAGCAGCAGCGCGAGGAGGAAGGGTCTACGCCAGGACACAGGACACCATCGCCCCCAGGATCAGCAGCATCAGGAAAATGAAGACGTAGTGCATGGCAGGGTCATAGCATGATCGCTGAGATCTGGTGACCCAGGGGGCCGCCACCAGCCAGGGTGCGCCGGCGATGGCTGAAGAAGCGGGCCTCGTCCGAAAGGGTGTCGAGGCCCAGGGCCGTTGCCGCCACCCCCGCCGCCCGCAGTCGCGCCACGCAATAGCCGGCGAGGTCGAACTGGAAGTGTTCCGCGTCGCGGCCGGGGTCGAAGAAGCGCGGGTCGGCCACGGCGTCGCGCAGGTCGGCGCGGACCTCGTAGCTGGCCTGGGTGATGCAGGGGCCGATGACGGCGGAGATGCGACCCCGGGCGGCGCCGAGCGCGATCATGGCCTCGGCGGTCGCCT
>JAQGHZ010000696.1 GCA_028291485.1 Rubritepida sp.
CGCAGCGCGCGGTCGCACAGGATCATGGCGATCAGGGCAATCGGCAGGTTGATCCAGAAGATCCAGCGCCAGGACAGCGCCTCCGTCGCCCAGCCGCCGATGATCGGTCCCGCGGTCGAAGCCACGCCCCAGGTCGAGGCCATGAAGACCTGGTAGCGGCCCCGCTCGCGCGGGCTGACCACGTCGGCGATGGAGGCCTGCGCCATGGCCATCAGCCCCGCGCCGCCGACGCCCTGGAGCGCCCGCGCCGCGATCAGCTCGCCCAGGCTTGTCGCCAGGGCGCAGAGGGCCGAGGCGAGCGCGAAGATCGCCAGCGCGACCAGCAACAGCTTTCGGCGCCCGTAGATGTCGGAGAGCTTGCCGTAGATAGGCGTCATGGCCGTGGAGGTCAGCAGATAAGCCGACACGATCCAGGCCAGATGGCTGAATCCGTTGAGATCGGTGGCAATGGCGGGCACGGCGGGGATCACGACGGTCTGGTCGATCGCAGCGAGAAAGATGCAGAGCAGGATGCCGCTCAGCACCTTCATGATCTGGCGATGCGTGAAGCTGTGCGGGATGTCGCCGGGCAAGGGCGTTGCCAGGGTCGTGTTGGCGGGAGCTTGCATCCGTCTTCGGTCCTCGTTCCGCTGCTGCGCGCCGGGCACGCAGCGGGTCACGCGGACGGCGGGCCTGCCGCCGTCGCTTTGTCGCGGTGCAGCATCGCGCGACGGGGCGCCGGGCTCAACCCGATGGCGGAACAGGTCTGCCGTGCGGCGGACAGCGGATGAAGATTAGGACAGGCTTGGGAAAGGGATGGGCCGCGCGGTCCCCCCCCCGCGGTCCCGTCAGCCGGCGTTCTGCGGCTGGATGCCCGCCGCGCGCGCCGCCGCACCCCATTTCTCCATCTCGGAGATGGTGAAGTCGCGGCTCTGCTCCGGCGTCAGGGTCGCAACCTCCGCACCGAGGGTCTTGTGGCGCTCCAGCACGTCCGGCCGGTTCAGCGCCGCGACGATCTCGCGATGCAGGCGCGTCACCACCGGCTCAGGCATGTTCGCCGGGCCGATCACCATGCCCCAGGTGGAGGCCTCGAAGCCCGGCAGGAACTCGCCCATCGTGGGCACGTCCGGCAATTGCGGCGCACGGGTCGCGCCCGTGGTCGCGAGCGCCTTCAGAGAGCCGGACTGGATATGCGCCAGCGCGGCCGGCACCGTGTCGAACATCACGTCCACGCGGCCGGCCATCAGGTCCGGATGGGCCTGGGTGCTGCCGCGATAGGGCACGTAGGTGAGCTGGGTGTTGGTCCGTTGCGCGAAGAGCAGCGGCGCCAGCCGCACCACGCCCGCCGTGCCGGCGAAGGTGAGGTGGCCCGGCGGGTTCCGGCCCGCCAGCGCCACGAACTCCGCCGGCGTGCTGGCCGCGAAGGTCCGGGCCGCGCACATCACCAGCGGCGTGCGCGTGGTGAGCGAGAGGAAGGTGAAGTCGCGGACCGTGTCGTAGGGCAGCCGATAGAAGGCCGCGTTCACCGGATGCCCCACCGAGACCAGGCCCAGCGTATGCCCGTCCGTCGCCTTGGCGATGACGTCGGTGCCGATCACGCCGTCGGCGCCCGCGCGATTCTCCACCGGCACGGGCTGGCCGAGCGCGACCGCCATCGGCTCGGCGATCAGCCGCGCCGTGATGTCGGACACGCCGCACGGTGTGTGGGGCACGAACATGCGGATGGGGCGTGTCGGAAAACCCTGTGCGCGAAAGGCCTTGGCGCCGAGAACAAGGGAGGGAGCGGCCAGCAGGGCCGCGCGGCGGTGCAGGGTCATGGAACGTTTCTCCAGCCGGGATTGGCCCCCGGTCACCCGCCCATGCTGCGGCATGCCGGCGGCGGCGTGAAGGGAAACCTCGGCGCATGGCTTCCACGCTTTCAACCGAGGCTCTTTGGCCCTATCTCCCGCATATGACCGAGACTCCGCTGCACCTGATCCGCAACTTCTCCATCATCGCGCATATCGACCATGGGAAGTCCACGCTCGCCGACCGTCTGATCCAGACGACCGGGACCGTGGCCGCGCGCGACATGAAGGAACAGCTGCTCGACAGCATGGACATCGAGCGCGAGCGCGGCATCACCATCAAGGCGCAGACCGTCCGCATCAGCTATCCCGCCAAGGACGGCAACACCTACACGCTGAACCTCATGGACACGCCGGGCCATGTGGACTTCGCCTATGAGGTCAGCCGTTCGCTCGCCGCCTGCGAGGGGTCCCTGCTGGTGGTCGACGCCTCGCAGGGCGTCGAGGCGCAGACGCTCGCCAATGTCTACCAGGCGCTGGATGCGGGGCATGAGATCGTGCCCGTGCTCAACAAGATCGACCTCCCCGCCGCCGAGCCGGACCGGGTGAAGCAGCAGATCGAGGACGTGATCGGCCTGGATACCTCCGATGCCGTGATGATCAGCGCCAAGACCGGGCTGAACATCGAGGGCGTGCTGGAGGCCATCGTCACCCGCCTGCCGCCCCCGAAGGGCGACGCCTCCAAGACCCTGACCGCGCTGCTGGTCGACAGCTGGTACGACGCTTATCTCGGCGTGGTGGTGCTGGTGCGGGTGCGAGACGGGCATCTGCGCAAGGGCCAGCGCATCCGCATGATGTCGAATGGTGCCGTCCATACGGTGGAGCAGGTGGGCTTCTTCACGCCGAAGATGGTCGCCTGCGAGAGCCTCGGCCCGGGCGAGATGGGCTTCGTCACCGCCGCGATCAAAACCGTGGCCGATACCAACGTCGGCGATACGCTGACCGATGACCGCAACCCGGCGGCCGAAGCGCTGCCGGGCTTCAAGCCCAGCATTCCCGTGGTGTGGTGCGGCCTCTACCCCGTCGATGCGGATGATTTCGAGAAGCTGCGCGAAAGCGTCGGCAAGCTGCGGCTGAACGACAGCAGCTTCCATTACGAGATGGAGACCTCGGCCGCGCTCGGCCTGGGCTATCGCTGCGGCTTCCTCGGCCTGCTGCATCTGGAGATCGTGCAGGAGCGGCTCTCCCGCGAGTTCGACCTCGACCTGATCGCGACCGCGCCCAGCGTGGTCTACAAGCTGAAGAAGACGAACGGCGAGGAGCTCGACCTACACAACCCGGCCGACATGCCGGATCCGAGCCTCATCGCCGAAATCCAGGAACCCTGGATCAAGGCAACCATCATGGTGCCGGACGAGTATCTCGGCCCGGTCCTCACCTTGTGCAACGAACGCCGGGGCCGGCAGGTGGAGCTGACCTATGTCGGCAGCCGCGCCATGGCGGTCTATATGCTGCCGCTGAACGAGGTGGTGTTCGACTTCTACGACCGGCTCAAGTCCATCAGCCGCGGCTATGCCAGCTTCGACTATTCGATCGAGGGCTACGAGGCCGGCGACCTGGTCAAGATCTCCATTCTCGTGAATGCCGAACCCGTCGATGCGCTGTCCTTCATGACCCACCGCAACCAGGCCGACCGCCGCGGCCGGCAGATCTGCGAGAAGCTGAAGGAGCTGATCCCCCGCCAGCTCTTCAAGATCCCCATCCAGGCCGCGATCGGCGGACGGGTGATCGCGCGCGAGACCATTTCGGCGATGTCGAAGGACGTGACGGCCAAGTGCTACGGCGGCGACATCAGCCGCAAGCGCAAGCTCCTCGACAAGCAAAAGGAAGGCAAGAAGAAGATGCGGCAGTTCGGCCGCGTGGAAATCCCGCAGGAGGCGTTCATCGCCGCCCTGAAGATGGACGCCTGATACGTCACGCATATCGGTCCCTGCGGATCGATATATTGGACAGCGGGCTGTGATCGG
>JAQGHZ010000041.1 GCA_028291485.1 Rubritepida sp.
AGGCCCTGGCCGATCACCGCGGCATCGGTGTGCAGGATGATCGGCAGCACCTTGTCGACGCCGCCCTCGCCGAGGACATCCTGCGCGGCGCGGGCGCGGCCGAGCACCAGCGGGTCGACCGCCTCCAGATGCGAGGGGTTGGACAGCAGGGTGACGCGGATCGGGTGGCCGTCGAGCACCAGATCGGCCTCGAGCCCGAGATGATATGGCACATCGCCCGACCGTGCCGGGTCCGCCGGGAAGGGATGCGCGCCCTTCACCTCGCCGATCATGCGCGCCAGGCTGCGGCCCAGCACATTGGCCATGATCGACAGCCGGCCGCGATGCATGGTGCCGATCACCGCCCGCGTGACGCCCTGGGCCGCGGCATTGGCCAGCACGCGCCGCAGCAGCGGGATGACGGCCTCCGCCCCCTCGGCGCCGAAGCGCTTCTTGGTGGGGAACTTGCGGCCCAGGAAGCTCTCGAATTCCTCGGCTTCGATCAGCTCGCCCAGCACCGCCATGGGCGCGGCAGGAACGGGCAGGCCAGCATCCTGCTCCACCGCGGCGCGCAGCCAAGCGCGGCGCCCGGCATCGTCGATATGGGCCGATTCCACCGCCAGCGTGCCGGTATAAAGCGCCTGGAGCGGGTCGGCGGCCGGCGTGGCGGCCGACGTCAGCGGGTCCAGCGCGGCGGTCAGATGGCCGCGGTCGCGCCATTCGGCGCCGGCGTCCGCCATGCCTTCCGGGCGCCTCGCGTCCATCTCTGCCAGGACCTGGAAGATGACACGCCATCCCGGCTCGACCGATCCGGGGTCGCGGTCGAAGGCCGCCTGCATGGCGTCGAGATATTGCAGGCTGATGCCCGATAGTGGCGAAGAGGCCATCAACACGCTTCCCCCGATGCGGCGATGCCGGATGCAGTCATCCTCGGGCGTCGCCGACAAACCCTCATCCAGGATAGCGATCCGGTCTGGAACAGCCATGTTCGACGGAGGATAAGAGCTATAACCATATGGTGATAACATGGACCTGCTGGAAATCCGCTACTTCCTGGCGACGGCCGCCGCCGGCAGCCTGTCGCGCGCCGCAGTCCGGCTGGGCGTCAGCCAGCCGGCGCTGAGCCGGCAGATCGGCGCCCTCGAGGCCTCGCTGGGCCGGGAACTCTTCTACCGCCATGGCCGGGGCGTGACCCTGACCGAGGCGGGGCGGCGCTTCCAGTCGGTGGCGCAGGGCGTGATGCAGCAGCTCACCTATGTGCAGGAGGAGCTGTCGACCGGCGCGCTGGATGCGACCGGGAGCGTCACCCTGGGCATCCCGCCCTCGCTCTCCGCCAGCATGGGGGCCGATCTGGCGCTGCGCTTCGCTGCCGCCTTTCCCCGGGCCCGGCTGCGCATCCGCGAGGCCTTCAGCGCCATCCTGCTGGAATGGACCGAGGCCGCTCGGGTCGACCTCGCCGTGCTCTACGATGCGCGCAGCAGCGCGAGCCTGATCGCGACGCCGCTGTTGCTGGAAGATCTTTTCCTGATCGAGCCACCCGCCCAGGACGGCACCACGCCGCGCGCCGAACCCGTCAGCCTCACCGAGCTGGCGCAGCGCGACTGCGTGCTGCCGGGGCCGGAGAATGGGTTGCGCCGCGTCGTCGACGCGGCCTGCGCCGCCGAGGGCGTCCGGCCCCGCGTGCTGACCGAGGTCGATTGCGTCGCCGCGCTGAAGCAGCTGGTCGAGCGCCGGGTCGGCCCGACCGTGCTGCCTTTCGGCGCCGTGCATCGCGAGGTGCGCGAAGGCAAGCTTCAGGTACGGCCCTTCCGCTCTGCCTCGATGCGGGCGCTGCTGGTCATCGCGACGCCCGCGAACAGGCCGGTTACCCCGCTCATCCGGGCGGCAGTGGCCATGGTGCAGGAGGAGGTCGAGCGCCTGGTGCCGCTGGACGTCTTGCGGGGCATCACGCGCAACCCCGATGGCTCCCGCCTGCGGCACCGCGCGGTGGTCAGCCAAAGCACGGAAGAGACATGATCGGCCCGACAGAACGGCCAGGCGCTGCCGCATGTCCCGGGCTCGCACCCTTGTCGGTCGCCGCACGTTGCGCGGGCCGTCTCGATCCGTCGCCAGATTCGCTGGAATCCAACGCATCATCCGACGTGCTGTGTAACTTGACCGCAGCGGGCGATAGGGTAGTGGCCTGCCAGACGAATACCGCGTCACCACGGGAAGGTCGCGCAATGCTCAGCAAGGTCGCGGCGATTCTGAAATCCTTTCGCGACAAGCGCGAGGTGTCGGTCACCGGGATCGCCGGTCAACTCGCCATTCCCAAGAGCAGCGCCTCCCGGCTGATGAAGGACATGGCCGCCTCGGGCTTCCTGGAGCAGCACCCGATCACCCGGCAGTTCCGCCCTGGCCCCGTCTTCCTCGCCGTGCAGCGACAGCATAGCGACAGCCTCGATCTGCTGGAGGACGCCGCCGCCGAGCTGGCCCTGCTCCGTGACCGCTTCGGCCACACCTGCTTTCTCATCGGGATCGAGGGCACGACGCTCCGGCTGGAGCGCACCCTTGAAGGCAGCGGGCCAATCCGTGTCCACGCGACGCCGCGCTTCATGGGGGGCGTCGCTTTCTATCGCGCGCCGGGGCGGGCGCTGCTCGCCCGGCGGAGCGATGCCGAAGTGCGGGCGCTCTATCCCCGCACCCTGCGCTCCGCCGCCGCCGAGGCGCCGGCCAGCCTGGAGGAATTGCTCGACCGGCTCGCCGTGGTCCGGCGCCAAGGCTATGCCGAGACGAGCAACGAGGGTTTTCCCAACGTCGCGGGCATCGCGGTCGCCGTCGAGGCGCCCGGGGAGCCACCGCTGGCGCTGAACGTCTGCTTCGTCGCCGGGCTGGTGGACAAGGCGGAGCGCCTGGTGATCGCGGAGGCGCTGCTCCTGTCCGGGCGACGGCTGGGACAGCGCTTCGGCGATCCCGCCTGGGCGATGAGCGAACCCGGACTGCGGCGAGAGAGTTCACCCTGACTAGACAGGGTTCCATCTGACGGGACAAACTCCACCTCACCCTGGAGAGCTCCCGCATGCGCTTGTCCCGTCGCCATCTTTTGTGTCAGGGCACTGCGCTCGCCGCGTTGCCGTCCCTGCCGGCCTCCGCGGCACCGTCCGGCACGCTGCGCTTCATCCCGCAGGCGGATATCCAGGTGCTCGATCCGATCGTCAGCACCAACTACAACACCCGCAACTTCGCCTACCTGGTGTGGGACACGCTCTTCGCACTGGATGCGCAATTCCAGCCCCAACCGCAGATGGTGGACCGCTGGTCGGTCTCACCCGACGGGCTGACCTACGACTTCACGCTGCGCGATGGCCTGCTGTGGCATGATCGCCAGCCGGTGCGCGCCACCGATTGCGTGGCCTCGTTGCGCCGGTGGGCCCGCAAGAACCCCCTCGCCATCAAGATGATGGAAACCACCGCGTCCCTGGATGCGATCGATGCGCAGAGCTTCCGCCTCGTGCTGAAGGAGCCCTTCGGCCAGGTCATCGAATCCCTCGCGACGCTTTCGGGCTACGTGCCCTTCATGATGCCGGAGCGCCTGGCTGCGACCGATGCCAACACCCCGATCCGGGAGATCATCGGCTCTGGCCCCTTCCGCTTCGTCCCGGCGGAATGGGACGCCGGCAACAAGCTGGTCTTCGTTCGCAACGCCGACTATCGCCCGCGCAGTGAACCCGCGAGTCTCGCCGCCGGCGGCAAGGTCGTGCATGTCGAGCGCGTCGAATGGGTCAGCATTCCGGATGCCTCCACGGCCGCCAGCGCGCTCTCCACCGGCGAGGTCGACTGGTGGGAACTGCCGCCCTTCGACCTGTTGCCGCTGCTGAAGCGGAACCGCGGCATACAAGCTACCAGCATCGACACCCTGGGGTCCCAGGCGTTGCTGCGCTTCAACCATCTGGTGCCTCCCTTCGACAACCTCCTGGCACGCCAGGCGGTGGCGGCGGCCATCAGCCAGACCGACTACATGCAGGCCCTTGCAGGCGATGAGAGCAACTGGCGCACCTGCTATTCGGTCTATGCCTGCGGTCTGCCCATGAGCACCGAGGCGGGCTCCGACGCGCTGCGTGCGCCCCGCGACCTGAGCCGCGCCCGCGAGTTGCTGCGGCAATCCGGCTATCGGAATGAGCGGGTCGTCGTGCTCTCCGTCGCGGAGATCCCGGCGATGCAGGCGATGGCGATGGTCACCGTCGATCTGCTGAAGCGCATCGGGTTCAACGCCGAGCTGGTGGCGACGGACCAGGGCGCTTTCTTCCAGCGCCGGACGAACCGGGAGCCGGTCGAGCGCGGCGGCTGGAACGTGTTCTGTACCTGGGTCGTCGCGGTGGACACCGCGAACCCCGCCACCTACCACGTGCTACAGGCGAACGGGCTGAACGGCTGGCCCGGCTGGCCCTCGAACCCCGGGATCGAGGCGCTGCGCGACCAGTGGCTGCGGGCGTCCGGTCTCGAGGCGCAGCGACGGGTCGCCGCCGAGGTTCAGGAAAGGACGCTGGCCGACCTCAACTACATCCCGGTGGGGCAGTTCTACCTGCCCACCGCCTATCGCCGCACGCTGAGCGGCGTGATCAGCAGCCCGGTCCCTTTCTTCTGGA
>JAQGHZ010000721.1 GCA_028291485.1 Rubritepida sp.
TGTCCGCGCAAGCCAAGCGGCGGGACGGCGTCGATGTGGTCGTCGGCGTTGTCGAGTCGCACGGCAGGCGCGAGACCGAGGCGCTCCTCGAAGGCCTCGAGGTCATCCCGAGGCAGGAGGTCGAATATAAGGGCCACCTCCTTGCCGAGATGGATCTCGACGCGATCCTGAAGCGGCGCCCGCAACTGGTTCTGGTCGACGAGCTCGCCCACACCAACGCCCCCGGCAGCCGCCATCCCAAGCGCTGGCAGGATGTCGAGGAACTGCGCGATGCGGGCATCGAGGTCTGGACCACCATGAACGTCCAGCACCTGGAGAGCAGCGCCGAGGCCGTGGCGCGCGTCACCGGCGTGCGCGTGGCGGAGACGGTGCCCGACAGCGTGCTCGCGGGCGCCGATGCGGTGGAGCTGGTGGACATCCCGCCGGCCGAGCTGCTCGAGCGCATGCGCGCCGGAAAGATCTACCGTCCCGAACAGGCCGAGCGCGCCATGCGCGGCTTCTTCAAGGAGGGCGCCCTCACCGCCCTGCGCGAGCTCGCGCTGCGCCGCACCGCCGATCGCGTGGATGCCGACGTCACCGGCTGGATGCGCCGCAACGCGGTGGCCGGCCCCTGGCCGGTGGGCGACCGCGTGCTGGCGCTGGTGCCGGGCAATGCGCCGGCCGATGCCGTGCTGCACCAGGCCAAGCGCATCGCCGTGGCCCTGCGCGCGCCGCTGCTGGCGCTGCATGTGGAGCAGCCGGGGCAATCGGGCGATCCCGGCCCGGGGCTCGCGCTCGCGCAACAGCTCGGCGCCGAGACCGAGGTGACGACGGCGAGCGACCTGCCCTCCGCGATCCTCGCCCATGCGCGGTTGCGCAACGCGACGCACATCATCGTCGGCCGCGGCAACCCGCCGCTGTGGCGGCGCCTCCTCGGCCGCACGCTGATCATGGCGCTGGCCCATCGCGCCACCGAGTTCACGCTGCACGTCGTGCCCAACGCCACCGCGCGTCCCGCCGCACCGGAGCGCCCCTGGCCGGCCTGGACGAGCTGGTTCGCGATCCCGCTGCTGGTCGGGGCCGCGACGCTGGTCTGCGACGCGCTGGACGGGCGCGTGCCGGATGCCGGGCTGGGCATGGTGTATCTCGCGGCCATCGTCGCCATCGCGGCGATCACGGGGCCGGTGCAGGCCAGCCTCGGCGCGGTGTTGTCCTTCCTCGCCTGGAACTACCTGTTCCTGCCGCCGCGCTACACGCTGACCATCGCCTCCGCGCAGGACGTGCTGGGTGCTGTGATATTCGGCGCCGTGGCCGCGCTGCTGACCGGCACCACGGGCCGCCTGGGGCGCAACGTGCGCAACGCGGCCTCGCGGCTGGCGGCGCTGCGGCGGCTCGCCGCGTTGTCCCGACGGCTCAACGCCCAGGCCACCCTGCCCGAGCTGCAGACGGCCGTCGTCGAGGAGGCCTCGCGCATCGCCGGCGGCCCCGCCTGCCTGCTGCTGCCGCTGGACGATGCGCTCGCCGCCACCCTCCCGGGACAGTTCATCCGCGAGACCACAGCCACGGACGAGCCCGTGCTGCGCGCCATCACACCGGGCCACGCCACGCTCGACGACAGCGCCATGGCCTCCGCGCGCTGGGCCATGGCCAATGGCCGCGAGGCCGGCCGCGGCACGGCGACGCTGCCCAACAGCGCCTGGCGCTTCATCCCGCTCACCGCTCTGCGCGACGGCGAGGCGGCCATGCTCGGCCTGCTCGGCATCCGCCCCGAGAACGACCGGCCGGATCCGGAAGCCGACCGCGCGCTGGAATCGCTGGTCGACCAGGTCGCCGTCGCGCTGGAGCGCGCGCGCCTCGTCGATGCCGCCGCCCGCGACCGCGCCCGCGGCGAGACGGAGGCCCTGCGCACGGCGCTGCTGACCAGCCTGGGACACGACCTCCGCACGCCGCTCACGGTCATCCGCGGCGCGGCGGAGACCTTGCGCATCTCCACCCTGCCCGAGGCCACGCGCGCCGACCTCCTCGCCAGCATCGAGGAAGAGGCGACGCGCCTCGCGCGCTGGATGTCCGCCATCCTCGACATCGTGCGGCTGGAGACGGGCCAGACGACGCCGCGGCGGGAGGAGCTCGATCTGGCGCACGCGCTCGGCAACGCCGCGGAGCGCGCGGAGAAGACCTATCCCGGCCGCCACATCCGTGCCGATGTTCGGCCCGGCCTGCCGAGCCCGCGCCTCGACCCGTCCCTGGTGGACCGCGTGCTGGAAAATCTCGTGGACAATGCGCTGAAGTATTCCGCGCCGGACGGCATCGTGCGACTCTCGGCACGGCAGGACGGGGCGCAGATCGTCGTGATGATCGAAGATGACGGTCCCGGCATCCCGCCGGCCGACCTGCCCCGCATTTTCGATCCCTTCTTCCGCGCCGCGCGCACCGACAGCATCACCGCCGGCTCGGGCCTCGGCCTCTCCATCTGCAAGGGGCTGGTGAATGCGATGGGCGGCCGTGTCGTCGCGGAAAGTCCGATCGCTGCCGGCCGTGGCACCCGCATCACCCTGCGCTTCCCGATATGAGCCCCGCGCCACCCACCGTCCTCGTCATCGACGACGAGCCGCAGATCCACCGCTTCCTCGGCCCGGCCCTCGACGCCGCCGGCTACGCGCCGCTGCGCGCGGACAATGCGCGCGAGGGGCTGCGCCTCGCGGCCTCGCGCGGCCCCGCCTGCATCCTGCTGGACCTCGGCCTGCCGGACATGGACGGGAAGGAGCTGCTAGAGCGGCTGCGCGTCTTCAGCCAGGTGCCCGTCATCGTCATCAGCGCACGCGATCGCGAGGCGGAGAAGATTGCGGCCCTCGACGCCGGCGCGGACGATTACGTGGAAAAGCCCTTCGGCCTGGCGGAACTGCTTGCCCGCCTGCGGGCCGCCACGCGCCGCGCCCTGATGGCCGAGGCCCCCTCGCCCATCGTGGTGACCGGCCCGCTGAAGGTGGATCTCGAGCGCCGGCTGCTGCACGTGGCCGGTGGCGAGATCGCCGTCACGCCGCGCGAATGGGAGCTGCTGGCGGTGCTGGCGCGCAACCTGGGCAAGGTCGTCACGCGGCAGCGCATGCTCACCGAGGTCTGGGGGCCCGCGCATGTGGAGGACAGCCAGTACCTGCGCGTCTATGTCGGCCAGTTGCGCCAGAAGCTCGGCGAGGCGGCACGGCTGCTGCGCACTGAGCCCGGCGTCGGCTATCGCCTGCTCGACGAGGCTTGAACACGCGGGCGAATGCCGGGAGAGTTCCCGTGCATCCGAACGAGGTCCCATGCCCTACGAGGTCCAACGCGATTTCATCGGCTACGGCGCGAACCCGCCAGATCCGCAATGGCCGGGCGGGGCCAAGATCGCCGTCAATTTCGTGATGAATTACGAGGAGGGCTCCGAGCCCTCCTTCCAGCACGGCGACGGCTATACCGAGGTCGGGCTGACGGAATCCATGGGCCCCGGCCAGGTGAAGTCCGGCCGCGACCTCGCCGGCGAGGGCATGTTCGAATACGGCAGCCGCGTCGGTTTCTGGCGACTGATGCGCCTCTTCCAGGAACGCAGCCTGCCGATGACCGTCTTCGGCTGCGCGCTGGCGCTGGAGCAGAACCCGGAGGCCGCGGCCGCGATTCGTGCCAGCGGCTTCGACGTCTGCTCGCATGGCTGGCGCTGGGTGAAGCATTTCGAGCTCTCCGAGGCCGAGGAGCGCGAGCACATCCGCCTCGCCGTCGCGAGCCAGGCCAAGACCGTCGGCCATCGCCCGGACGGCTGGTACTGCCGCTACGGACCCTCGGTGAACACGCGCCGCCTCGTCGCGGAAGAGGGCGGCTTCCTCTTCGACAGCGACTATTACGGCGAGGAGCTCCCGCTCTGGCTCACCGTCGAGGGCAAGCCGCATCTCGTCGTGCCCTATTCGCTGACCAACAACGACGGGAAATACTCGGGCTGGATGGGAACCTCGGACCAGTGGTTCTCCTTCATCCGCGACGCCTTCGACATGCTCTATGACGAGGGTGCCAAGGGGAAGCCGAAGATGATGTCGGTGGGCCTGCACATGCGGCTGATCGGCCATCCCGCGCGCGCCATGGGGCTGCAGCGTCTGCTCGACTACATGACGGGCAAGCCCGACGTCTGGATCACGCGCCGCGTGGACATCGCGAAGCACTGGGTGGCAACGCACCCCTACAAGGCCAGGTGATGGAACACCTTTCCGTCGCCGGGCGGGATGCGACGCCGCATGTCGCGCGGGTCGGAAAGGGACGCGCCGGATGTCCGTGTAGTTCGGGCGCTCGATCCACGCCTCATGCTGAAGCGGCCGCTACAGCTTCACGTCGCGATTGACGTCCTTGTAGAGCAGGTAGGCCGTCTCGCCCCAGCCGGTCGCGTAGAATTGCTGCGGCACATAGGGGCCCATCCAGATGAAGTCGCCCTTCCAGCACTCGTGCCAGTCGCGCCCGAGCAGGTAGAGCCCCTGCCCCTCGAGCATGAAGAGCCCGTGCTCCATGATGTGCGTCTCGACGAAGGGAAAGTAGGTGCCGGGCGCGAAGGACAGGATGTTGATTTCCATGTCCATCTCCATCCGCCCCTCGCCGAGCAGGTACTGCCAGGCGCGCCCCGTGGTGTGCTTCACGACACGCGGCGATTCCTGGCGGCTGCCGAAGAGATGGCCCGGCGCGGCGAGACCCGGCGCGGGTTCGAAGCGGCGCTTGATCCAGATCACGCGCGCCGCCGTATCCGCAAGGATGGTGTAGGCCGAGCCGGCCGGCACGAAGACGTAGCCGCCCGCGGAGAGCGAGCGCGTCTCCGCAGGCACGCCGATCTCCACCTGGCCGTCCAGCACATAGAAGAAGTGCTCCAGCCCGTCCTCGCGCGGCGCCGTGGTGCCGCCGCCCGGTTCCATCGCCAGCAGCGCCTGGGCGAAGCGCGCGCCCATCTGCGGGCTCGTGTGGAAATGCACCTTGGTCTTCGCGAAGCCGGGCAACCGGCTTTCGAGGATTCCCTCTGGCGGCATCACCGCGTAGTGCGGCGTCACCATGGTGCGGTTGTTCCCGAAAATACCGGGCGGGATGGTGCCAGGGATCATGGTCGGTCCAGCCTCTCGTCGGGCGGCGCGATGATGGTGGCGAGGTCGCGCAGCAAGGTCTTGTTGGGCAGCGGGTCGAGCCGCATCTCGCGCGGTTCCAGGCGGGCGGTGCAAGCGTAGATGACCTTGCCGTCCAGCAGCATCATGCACTCCTTGCACGCATTCGCGTTCAGGCAGGCATAGCGGAAGGCGAGCGTCGGGTCGCGGGCGATGCGCAGGCGGCGAAGGCCGTCGAGAACGGACTCGCCCGCCTCGAAGGCGATCTCGAATTCGTCGCGGCGGGGCGCGTCGCCGAGGCCGCCGCGATGGATGGAGAGCGTCGCGACGGGCATCAGGCGGCCACCGGAAGGCGCGACAAGCTAGACGTCTCTCCTCGCAGCTCCACAAGCTGGTTGAGGCGCCAGGCTTCCTCCGTCCCGGGAAAATCCTCGCGCTGATGGGCGCCGCGGCTCTCGGTGCGCGCGGTGGCGGCCTGGACCACCGTCCCGGCCACCAGGATCATCTGCCGCAGGTCGAACCAGTCGAGACGGGCAAGGTCGTGCGGCACGCCGGAGACGCCGGGCGGTGCGTCGCCCACTTCCGCGCGCATCGCCTCCAGTGCGAGTCCCGCGCGCGCCAGTCCTGACGCCGTGCGGAAGGGCCCGACCTCCGTGGACATCAACCGCTGCAGGCGCGCGATCATCTCGGCCGTGTTCACGACACGGGAACTCGCGCGCAGCCGTCCGGTCGCATCCGAGGCGGCCGCCGGTGAAAACGCCGGCGTCTCGCCCGAGGCCGCGATGCGCGCCGCTTCCGCCCCGGCGATACGCCCATAGGCCAGCGCCTCGGTGATCGCATTGCCGGAGAGGCGGTTCGCGCCGTTCGCGCCGCCCACCGCCTCTCCCGCCGCCAGCAGCCCGGGCCGATTCGTGCGCATCGACGTGTCCACGCGCACGCCGCCCATGTGGTAGTGCGCGATGGGCGAGACCTCGATCGCGTCGCGCGTCAGGTCGATGCCATTGGCCGCAAGTCGATCGATCACCGGCCCGAAGGCGCCGCGCAACTCGGCCTCCGGCACATGCGTGAAGCTGAGCCACGCCCCGCCGGAGGGTGAGCCGCGCCCCGCCTCGGCTTCCTTGGTGATCGCATAGGTCGCGAGGTCGCGCGTGGTGCTGTACGTCCCGTTCTCGGCATCGCCGCCCCAGCGGTCGAGAAAGTCTTCCATCGCCCCGTTGAGCAGCCGTCCGCCGAGCTTGTAGCGGAAGGGATCCCACATGATCGGATCCATGCCGATCAGCCGCGGCGCGAGATGCCCGATCGGGAAGAATTGCACGAACTCCATGTCCTGCAGCACGGCGCCCGCGCGCAGCGCCAGCGCATAGCCGTCGCCCGACATGTTGAGGCTCGCGCTGTTGCGCGCATAGAGCCGCGTGAGCCCGCCCGTCGCGACAATGGTGGCGCCGGCGCCGATGGTCAGCGCCTCGCCCGTCGCCACATGCAGCGCGGCGGCGCCCGTCACCGTGCCGTCCTGCACGATGAGGTCCGTCACCGCGACCTCGCCGATACGCCGGATCGCCGGGCCCACGCGCTGCACCTGCGCGCGCAGCGTGCGCGAGACGGCGGGGCCGGTGGAGAGGAAGTCGACATAGACGCAGCGCGCCCGGTCATGTCCCGGCGCCTGCACCGCGGCGAAGCCGTTGCCGCTGCGCGCCCAGCCGACCTTCCAGGCATCCATCTCCAGGATGCACTCGGCGCCGACCTCGCAGAGCAGTGCCGCCAGCTTCGGATCGGAGAGCCCACGCCCCGCCGCCAGCGTGTCGGCGAGGTGATGCTGCCAGTGGTCCCCGGACCCGACGGCGGCCGCGACGGTCATCTGCGCCATGACAGTCGCGCCGCCGCGCCCGATCAGGCTGCGGTCCACCAGCAGCACGCATTGGGCGCCGCGACGGGCCGCCTCGATGGCGGCGTACATCCCGGCGCCACCCGCGCCGATGATCAGCACATCGGCTTCCAGATGCCGCACATCCGCGGGAGTTCGGGTCACGATCATGCGTCGCAGCATAGCCGTGGCGTCCGTATCGGAAACCCTAGTCCAGGCGGATATTCGCGCTTCGGATGACACGACCCCAGGCCTCCTGATCCTCCGCGACCAACGATGCGAGCTGCTGCGGCGACATGGATTCCGGCAACGAGGCCTGGCCGCGCAGGATCTCCAGCATACCTGGCGACTGCAGCGCCTGCGCCACCGCCTGGTTGAGCAGCGCGATGACCGGTGCGGGCGTACGCGCCGGGGCGAAGATGCCCTGGAAGATGCTGGTGGAAAGGTTCACCCCCTGCTCCTGCAGGGTCGGCACGCTGGGCAGCAGCGCCAATCGGTCCGGCGAGAGTGTGGCGAGCACGCGCACATTGCCGTCGCGCGCCAGCGCCTCGGCTGCGCCGGCGGGCAGGATCATCGAATCGACCTGCCCGGCCGCGAGCGCCTGCGCCGCTGGCGCCGCACCCGTGAAGGGCACGTGCAGCAGTTCCACGTCCGCCGCCTCGCCGATGCGCAGCATGGCGATCTGCGAGGTGCTGCCGACGCCCCAGCTCGAATGGGTCAAGGCGCCAGGACGGGCCTTCGCCGCCGCGAGGAAGCCCTTGAGGTCGGCAATGTTCCGCTGCGACGGCCCGACAGCCAGGGCCAGCGGCACGCGGGTGATGAGGTTCACCGGCTCGAAATCGCGCTCGGGCACATAGGGCAGGTTGCGCATGGCGGCCGGATTGACTGCATGCGTGTCGGTGACGCCGACCAGCAAGGTCAGCCCATCGGCCGGCGAGCGGGCGACCAGCGTCGCGCCGATGCTGCCATTGGCGCCCGCGCGGTTCTCGACCACCACGGTGTGGCCAAGGATCGCGGTCATGGGCTGCGAGAGGCCGCGCGCGAGGATGTCGGTGATACCGCCGGGATTGTAGGGCACCACCAGGCGCACCGTTCCCGGCGGCAGCGGAGATTGCGCCAGGGCGAAGCGAGGCGCAGCGAGGCCGAAGGTGAGCGTGGCCAGGGAACGGCGGGACAGCACAGGCATCGGACCTCCAGGAACGAAGGACCGGCGTTGTTCTCCCTGCGGCGGATATGAGCAGACGGCGCGGGATCGCGGAAGGGGCTTCTACGCCCCAGCGAGCGCCGCGCGCAGCAGCCCGAACAACCGTCCCTGGGCGATGCCGATGCGGCTGGTTCGGCCGATAGGGTTGCCAAACGAACCTGCACAGGCTTCAAGGCGCGCCCCTCTCCTTCCGGTCGCACAAATGTCCTCCGTCATCGGCATCGATTTCGGCACCACCAACAGCGTGGTCACCGCCCTGCGTCCGGACGGCAGCGTGGCCGTGCTGACGCACGACACCGCCGAGGTCTTCCGGTCCGTCCTCTGCTTCTGGATGGACACGGAGGGGCGCACGCGCCACGCCGCCGGCCCTGATGCCATCGAGGCCTATCTCGACGATCCCTTCGATGCCCGCCTGATCATGTCGATGAAGAGCTACCTTGCGCAGCGCAGCTTTTCCGAGACGCGCATCCTCGGCCGGTCCTGGAACCTGGAGAACCTGATCGCGGCCTTCCTGCGCCACCTCCTGGCACCCTTCCAGGACGAGTTCGCGGGCGCCCAGGTCGTCGTCGGCCGCCCCGTGCGCTTCGTCGGCGAGACGGCGGACGACGCCTTCGGCACCCAGCGCCTCGTCAACGCCTTCGCCGCGGCCGGCCTGCCCGACGTCCAGGTCGCCTTCGAGCCCGCCGCGGCCGGCCACCGTTTCGCGCAGTCGCTCGACCGCCCCGCGACGGTCCTGGTCGCCGATTTCGGCGGCGGCACCAGCGACTTCTCGGTCCTCCGCTTCGACCCGGGGCCGCCGCGCCAGGTGACGCCGCTCGGCCATTCCGGCGTCGGCATCGCTGGCGACGCCTTCGACTTCCGCATCATGGACCACGTGATCTCGCCGCTGCTCGGCAAGGGCGGCACCTACCGGCCCTGGGGCAACGACCTCCCCATTCCGCCAAGCTGGTACGTCAATTTCGCGCGCTGGCACCTGCTCTCGCTGATGCGCGCCCCGAAGACCCTTCGCGACATCGCCGACGTCGCCCGCACCGCCGCCGAGCCGAAGCGCCTCGCGCATCTCGTCCGCCTCATCGAGGACGAGGCCGGCTACGCGCTCTACCGCGCCATCTCGGGTGTCAAAGCCGCG
This sequence comes from Rubritepida sp., assembly GCA_028291485.1. Taxonomy (GTDB): domain Bacteria; phylum Pseudomonadota; class Alphaproteobacteria; order Acetobacterales; family Acetobacteraceae; genus Roseococcus. Next base: position 9,273 of record JAQGHZ010000721.1, read on the forward strand.
CTCTCCGGCGCCGGGCAGGCGCGCCTCAGCTTCCACCATGCGGATTTCAACGTGGAGACCGACATCGCCCGCGCCGATTTCGAGGCCTGGATCGCGCCCGAGCTCGCGGCCATCGCCGGCGCCGTGGACGCCGCCCTTGATGACGCCACCATGGCTCCGGAGCAGGTGGACCGCGTCTTCCTCACCGGCGGCAGCTCGCTCGTCCCCGCCGTCCGCCGGCTCTTCGAGGACCGCTTCGGCGCGGAGCGCGTGATCGCCGGCGGCGAATTCGTGTCCGTGGCCGAAGGCCTGGCGCTGATGGGCCATCACGCCACCTAAAGGTAGTAGTGAAGAGAAAACGCAATCGGAATAATATATTTCGAAGGTTATGCCTTCAACCTTTAGTTGAAGACGTTGAGTGGGGGTGCATGAACAAACGCACGGGAGTACCTCATGCATCGCCTCACCCTCACCGCCGCCCTGATGCTCCTGGCCTTCGTCATGGCCTTCCCCGTCATGGCCGCCCCCGCCGATCGCGCCGGCCGCGTGCGGAACTCCCTCGCCAGCCATTGCCAGGCGGATTGCCTGCAGCAGAATTCGCGCCCGGGCCGCGCCCAGCCAGTGCAGGCCTGCCAGATCCGCTGCGCCGCCGCCCTGTCCTTCGCACGTGACGAAGGGCGCAGCCGGGCCGTCGTGTCCGGCCGCGGCAGCCGCGTTTCCGTACAGCCCGTCCAGTTGACCCGTTCTTCGGCCCCACTCGTCCCGGTGGCCGCCCAGGCTGTTCCGGGCCATGTCAGCGTCGTCTTCGCGGCCCGCAGCCCCTCGGCCGGCTACGGCATGGAGGTGGGAACCGATCGCCTGACGGCCTATCGCCTCGCCGAGCAGCGCTGCCGTTCGTCGGGCCCGGAATGCCGTGTCATCGCCGAAGCCGCGGGCTCCTGCGGCGCGGTCGCGCAGGGGATCCGGCGCAGCCCGAATGCGCTCTTCATGACGTCGGACGCCAGCACCTACGTCGTCACCTCGACCCATGGCGGATCGGCCGACAACCGCATCGATGCCGAGGCCGATGCGCTGGCGGCCTGCCGCTCGCTCGACCGGGCCGCGTCGTGCCGGGTCGTGGCCGCGCAATGCGGCACGCGCACCTGACGACAGGCCGCGGGATTTTCGTCCCAACCAAATACTTGCAATCCCGCTAGCCCTTGTCATCCTGCGCGGCATGTCAATTGGGCGAGTCGCAGGGAAGCCGTTCCGGGGAGGCCGCAAATGAGCGGCCCTCTTCGTCTTGCGCTCGTCGAGGATGATCCAATCCAACGGCGTATCGTCTCGGAATACCTGGCACAGCATGGATTGCGCCCGCAGCCCTATGCTTCGGGCGCCGAGTTCAAGCGCGCCCATGCCCAGTCCCTGCCCGACCTCGCGCTGTTCGACGTCCATCTGAACGAGGTGGAGGACGGATTTGCACTGGCCCGCTGGGCGCGCTCGCGCTCCAGTCGTATTGGCATCATCATGCTGACCGCCGCCGGCGACACGGTGGACCGCGTGGTCGGCCTGGAATCCGGCGCCGACGACTACGTCACCAAGCCCTTCGAGCCGCGCGAGCTGCTGGCGCGCATCAAGGCCCTGCTGCGCCGCGCCTCCGAGTCGCCGCCGCCTCCGCCGCTGCTCACCGAGGTCCGCGTCGGCACCGCGCGCCTGAACCTGGAGCGCCGCATCCTCATCATGGCCGACGGCAGCGAGGACCAGCTCTCGGCCAGCGAGTTCGACCTGCTGCAGCTGCTGGTGAAGCACCCGAACCGCCCACTGACCCGCGAATGGCTGCTGGAGACAGCGGCGCATCGCGAGGCCGAGGTCTTCGACCGCGCGATCGACAACCGCATCATGCGCCTGCGCCGCAAGGTGGAGGCCGATCCCTCCAAGCCTGAGGCGATCCGCTCGGTGCGCGGCGTCGGCTATATCTTCGTGCCGCCCGCGGATTAGCGCGGCTGCGACGCAGAGGGCCAGGGCCAAAAGCCTAGGCGGGTGAGC
>JAQGHZ010000725.1 GCA_028291485.1 Rubritepida sp.
TCGCGCACCTTCTGGCATGTGGCGCTGCCGCTCGCGCGGCCGGCGCTGGCGGCGGGCGTGGCGCTGGTGCTGATGGAGGTGCTGGCCGATTTCGGCACGGTCCAGCATTTCGGCCTGCGCACCTTCACCACCGGCATCTACGAGGCCTGGTTCGCGATGGCCGATCGCGGCGCGGCCTCGCAGCTCGCCGCCGCGCTGCTCTTCTGCGTGGCGCTGCTGCTGGCGCTGGAGCAGGCGAGTCGCGGCGGGCGGCGCTTCCACCCGATGACGACGCGGCAGGCGCCGGTCCGGCCCGTGGCGCTGCCGCCGGCGAAGGCGGCTCTGGCGCTGCTGGCCTGCGGGCTGCCGCTCGCGCTGGGCTTTCTCGTCCCGGCGGGCACGATGCTGGCGCTGGCGCTGCGGGCCGGCGATCCGCTGGCGCCGAGCCGCTTCCTGCCCTTCCTCATCAACTCACTGATCCTTGCCGCGATCACCGCCACGCTGGCCGTCGCGCTGGCCTGCTGGCTCGCCTGGGCCGCGCGGCTGTACCCGAGCGGGCCGGGCCGCTTCGCCAACCGCACCGTCGGGCTGGGCTATGCCATCCCCGGCTCGGTGATCGCCGTCGGGACGCTGGTGCCCTTCGGCCTGCTCGACAATGCGCTGGACGCCTGGCTGCGCGCGCATCTCGGCGTGAGCTCCGGGCTGCTGCTCTCGGGCACGGTCGCGGCGCTGGTCTTCGCCTACCTCGTGCGCTTCCTGGGCGTGGCGCTGGCTTCCGTGGAGAGCGGCCTCGCGCGGCTGAAGCCCTCCCTCCAGGCGGCGGCGCGCACGCTGGGCGCCGGGCCCGGAGGCGCGGTTCGGCGGGTGGAGCTGCCGCTCTCGCGCGGGGCGCTGCTGACGGCGGGAATCCTGGTCTTCGTGGACACGATGAAGGAGCTGCCGGCAACGCTGATCGTGCGGCCCTTCGACTTCGATACGCTGGCCGTGCGCGTCTACAACCTCGCGGCGGACGAACGGCTGTCGGAGGCGAGCACCTCGGCGTTGCTGATCCTGATGGTGGGACTGCTGCCGGTGGGGGTGCTGGCGCGGGCCATGCGGCGTTGATTGAGAGGGGCTCAGCCCCTCTCAATCTCTCCCCGTCAGGGCTTTTGGCCCTGGACCCCCTCAGGTCACCCGTGGTCCTTGTGCTGGTCCGGCGCCGCATCGCTGTTGAGCTGGATGTAGTTCGGCAGCCCCATCTGCTCGATCATGTCGAACTGCGTCTCGAGGAAGTCCTGGTGCTCCTCCTCGTTCGCGAGGATCGACTTCAGCAGGTCGCGGCTCACATAGTCCCGGACGCCCTCGGAATAGGCGATGCCCTCGCGCAGATCCTCGATCGCCTTGAGTTCCAGCTTGAGGTCGCATTCCAGGACCTCCTTCACGTTCTGCCCGATCAGAATCGGGTTCAGTCGCTGCACGTTCGGAAGGCCGTTGAGGTAGAGGATGCGCTTGATGAGCTCATCCGCGTGCTTCATCTCCTCGATGCTCTCCTTGTACTCGTGCTTGGCGAGCTTCGTGACGCCCCAGTCGTCCAGCATGCGCGCGTGCAGGAAGTACTGGTTGATGGCAGTCAGCTCATTGGTGAGCTGGACGTTCAGGTGTTCGATGACCTTGGGATCGCCCTTGGGCATGTTGGCTCACTCCGGCTTGTGTACCGAAGGCATGTCATATGCGGCAGGGTAAAATCAAGTCCCTGTAAAAAAACGACTTAATCGCAAATCAGAGTGAAACTCGTTTGCAAGCCGCAACCGCGTCAGCCGCGCGCCTTGTCTTCCGGCATCTCACGGAGAATGCTCAGGATTGTCGCGGTGCAGGTGCCGCACTGGGCGCGGCAACCGCAGCCCTCATAGACTTCCTTGGGGCGCGAGGCGCCATTGGAGGCGGCGGTGCGGACGTCACCGTCGCTCATCCCGTTGCACAGGCAGATGACCATCGTCTGGAACCGGCTCCCTTAGCGCCAGCCGGCGCGCTGCATGAGGCGAAGCGCCTCGGGGGCATTGGCGAGCATCTTCTGGCCATCCGGCGGCTCTTCGCGGAAGGCGCCGAGCGAGACGAGGAAGGGATGCGTCTCGGCCTCGGCGACCGCCGGGAACTCCATGTTGCCGAGAGCGAAGATGCGCTGCGCCGCCGGGGTGGTGAGGAATTCCAGGAAGGCGCGCGCCTCGGCGGGGCGCGGCGAGGTCTTCACCAGAGCGGCGCCCGAGATGTTCACATGCGTGCCGCGATCGCCCGTGGCCTGGTTCGGGAAGAGGACACCGACGCGCTGCGCCAGCTCGCGCTCCTCAGCCTGCTGCGAGATCGACATCAGCCCCAGGTAGTAGGTGTTGGAAATGGCGATCGTCCCCTGCCCGGCCATCACGGCGCGGATCTGGTCGCGGTCGCCGCCGGCCGGCGGGCGGGCGAGGTTGGCGGCGATGCCGTGCGCCCAGGCCTCGGTGGCTTCGGCGCCATTGGCGGCCAGGAAGCTCGCGCCCAGCGCCACGTTGTAGCCGTTGCCAGACGAGCGGACGGCGATCTGCCCCTTGTAGCGGTCGTTCGCCAGGTCCTCGTAGCGCGCGAGGCCGGCGGGCACGCCCTTGGCCTTGTCGTACATGAAGACGCGGGCGCGGCGCGAGGCGGCGAACCAGTGGCCGCCCGGCTCGCGCAAGCCCTCGGGGACGCGGCTGTCGATCGTGGCGGAGGCGTAGGGCTGGGTCAGGCCGAGCTCGACGGCGCGGGCCAGCCGGCTCGCATCCACGGTCAGGAAGATGTCGGCGGGGCTGTTGGCGCCCTCGGCGCGGATGCGCTCGATGAGCTGGTCCGCATTGGCCTCGATGACGCGGACGCGGATGCCCGAGGCCCGGGTGAAGGCGTCGTGAATCTGCTTGTCGGCGTCGTAATGGCGCGAGGAATAGAGGCTGACCACGCGCTCCTGCGCACGAAGCACGGCCGGGGCGAGAAGCCCGGCGACCGAAGCGGCGAGAAAAACCCGTCGTTGCATGCAACCCCCTAAGGACTGGCGTAGGTCACACCCCTAAGGCAATTGCGACGCGTTCGCAAGATCAATTGCGAAGCGCTCGCAATCGTAGCGATTTCCGAGAGTTAGGCCGGGGGACGGGGCCCCGGCCCCTTCCCGACTCAGCCCGCCAGCGCGCGGAGAAACTTCGCGCGCGCCGAGGCGCCAGCCATCACGAAGACATGGTCCGAGCCGCCTAACACGAAGCGGGCGCCCATGGCGATGTAATCCTTCGCCACGACCTCGTCGTAGACGCCGCCCATGCCCATCACCTTCCCGTGTTTCTTGCAGGCCGCGGCGACCTTCTCATAGGCGG
>JAQGHZ010000726.1 GCA_028291485.1 Rubritepida sp.
AGGTAGCTGCGATAGACCGGGCAGTTCACCAGCAGCGACGACAGCGCGGCGCGCAGGGTCGGCAGGGCGAATTCGATGGCCGCGTCCGGCGTGGCGAGGGATTGCGCGAGGTCGGCGATCTGCTCCAGCTCGGGGGCAAAGCTCTCCTCCAGCATCTGGCGCTTGGCGGCCAGCAGGCGCGCGCCCGGCGCGCCCGTCACCCAGCCCTCGATGTCGAGATGCGCGGCCAGCACGCGATAGCCCTCCATCGAGACGAAGGTGCGGTTCAGCACGTTCAGCCGCTCGTAGCCGGTGGTGCCGTCCACGGGCCATTCGGGACGGATCTTCTCGCCCTGGCCGAGGATCTTCTCCACCAGGATCGGCACGTCCGGTCCCACGGCGTCGCGCAGGCGGCGCGCATAGCCGGCGGGGTCGGCGAGGCCGTCGATATGGTCGACGCGCAGGCCGTCGACGCACCCCTCGCGCACCAGCTCGAGCGCGAGGCGGTGCGTGAGGGCGAAGACCTCCTCGCGCTCCACGCGCACGCCCACCAGCTCGCTGACGTTGAAGAAACGCCGCGAGGAGAGCGCGTCACGGCCGGAGCGCCAGTGCACCGGGCGCCAGTGCTGCCGCTCCAGCACGGCGGGAAGGTCCTCGGCCTTCAGGACAGCGCGAAGCACCGTCGCCTGTTGCGGATCGAGGGCCCGCAGCGCAGCACGCGCGCCGGCGAGGTCCGGCGTGCGGTCGGAGCGCCAGAGGCGTGCCTGACCGGCGAGTCCGGCCGCTTCCAGCAGCTCCGCGGCATCCTCGCGGCGCAGCGGCCAGGCGTGCTCGCCATAGGCGCCGGCGACGAGCCAGCCCTCCGCATCCAGTTCCAGCGCGATGGAGCCCTGCGCCAGAGTCTCCATCAGCGTGTCGCCGAGCACGGGCAGCAGCACCTGCGGATGGCGCTCCCAGTCGATGTCGAAGATGGCGGCGGCAGGGCCCTCGCGCCCGCCGGCCAGCGCGCCCATCCACCAGGGGTTGGCGCGGTTGGCCGCCATGTGGTTGGGCACGATGTCGAGCAACAGGCCCATGCCGGCCGCGCGCAACGCATCGCTCAGGCGATGGAAGCCGTCCTCGCCGCCCAGCTCGGGATTGATCCGCGTCGGGTCGACCACGTCATAGCCGTGGGGGGAGCCGGGCCGCGCGGCGAAGAGCGGCGAGGCATAGAGGTGGCTCACCCCCAGACGCTCCAGATAGGGAAGGATGGCCAGCGCATCGTCGAAGGTGAAGCCGGCGTGGAATTGCAGCCGATAGGTGGCGCACCAGTTTTGCGGCATCGGGGCCGGCCGGTTCATGCCGGCTCCACCCAGGCGCAGGCGGACCAGGGGCCGAGCCGGGTGTGCGTGCCGTCGAAAATGGCTTCGCCGATGCTCGCGCCGTCCTGCCGCGGCTGGACCGCCATCTCGGAGGGCACGGTCTCCGGATTGGCGAGCAGGCACAGCGTCCCGGCCTCGAAGCGCCAGCGCCAGAGCAGCGCGGAGACCTCCCGCCGCAATTCGGCGCCGCGATACGAGGAGGCGAGCAACGGCCAGACCATCCGTCGGCGGTGCGCCGTGAGCGCCCGGAAGGGTGCCAGTGCCTCGGGCGTCATGCGATCCCAGGGCAGCTTCGCCAGTTCCATCGTCTCCGGATCGAGCGGATCGGGCAACGCGCTGGCCTTGGCGAAGAACTCGGAAAACTCTTCCGCCCGGCCCTTGCGAACGGCCTCGGCGAGATCGCCGGAAAAATCGCAGAAGAAGGGGAAGGGCGTGTCGAGCCCCGCCTCCTCGCCCTGGAAGACCATGGGCACGGCGGGGCCCATCAGCAGCAGGAAGCGAAGGAAGGCCAGCCGCTCCGGCGCGAGGCCGCCTGCCAGCCGATCGCCGAGCGGGCGGTTGCCGATCTGGTCGTGGTTCTGCAGGAAGTCGACGAAGGCCTCCGGCGGCAGGTGCGCCGAGACCTCGCCGCGCGACCGCCCGCCGCGATGCGCCGAGGCTTCGCCCTGGTGGACGAAGCCCTCCGCCAGCGCGCGACCGAGCGCGGCCACGGGATCTTCCGCATAATCCGTGTAGTAGCCGGAGTCCTCGCCCGTCGCGGTGACGTGCAGGGCGTGATGCGCGTCGTCGTTCCATTGCGCCGTGTAGAAGCGCGGCCGGCCGGAATCGTCGCGCTCGAGCCAGCGTGCGGCGTTGTGATCGTTCTCGAGCACAAGCCAAGCGTCCGGCTTCGTGGCGCGGCAGGCCTCGGCGATCTCGGCCAGCAGCAGGTCGTCGCCGGGTGGGGCGAAGGCGTGGACGGCATCGAAGCGCAGCCCGTCGAAGTCGTATTCGGTAAGCCACATCAGCGCGTTCTCGACGAAGAAGCGCCGCACCAGCGGCTGCTCCAGGTCGATCGCCGCGCCCCAGGGCGTGTGATGCGCCCCGGTGAAGAAGCGCTTCGCATAGAGGGAGAGATAATTCCCCTCGGGTCCGAAGTGATTGTAGACCACGTCCAGCATCACCCCGAGGCCGCGTGCATGCGCCTCGTCCACCAGGACGCGCAGGGCGGCGGGCGTGCCGTAGGCCTCCTCCGGCGCGTAGGGCAGAACACCGTCATAGCCCCAGTTCCGGCGTCCGGGAAAATCCGCGACGGGCATGAGCTCGATGGCGGTGATGCCGCAGGCGACGAAGTGGTCGAGCCTGTCGATCAGCGCTTCGAAGCTGCCCTCCGGCGTCGCCGTGCCGACATGCAGTTCCGCCAAAACCACCTGGTGCCAGGGCCGCGGCGGCGTGGCCTGACGCATCGGCGGCAATTCCGCGCGGACCACGCTCCATCCCGTCACGTCTCCCTCCTGTCGGCGGGACGCCGGGTCGGGCACGGGCTGGTCGCCGATCAGGAAGCGATAGCGCTGGCCCGCCCGCGCGCCTGGCACCATCATCTCGAAGAAACCCTCGCCGGCCGCTTCCATCGGGACGGCACCGCGCTCCGGTAGGGCCAGCGCGACGCGCTTCGCATCCGGTGCCCAGAGCCGGAAGAGCGTCCCTTCCGGCTGCAGCAGCGGGCCGAAGCGCGTCGTCACGCGCGCGCCTCCCAGACGATCAGCGACCGGCCCCCCGCGATCACCGTCTCGCCCGTGGCGCGGTGCTCGCCCTCGAGCTGGGCGGCCGTGTCCAGAATCGCCTCCCACTTGCCCGAACCGCCGGGCGGGATGGTGAAGTCGACGCCGTGATTCGCCGCGTTCAGCATGATGAGCAGGCTGACATCGCCCGGCTGCGCCGGCGCCAGCCGCACCACCAGGCACTTGGCGTGCGGCTTGTTCCACTCCTCCTCCGTCATGCGCGCGCCGTTCACGGCGAACCACGCCACGTCGGGCACGCCGCGCTCGTTGCGCACGCCGGTGAGGAAGGCCGGGCGCGACAGCGCGCTGCGGCGCTTGCGCAGCTTCGCGAGGCGCGCGACGAACTCCGTCAGCGCCTCGTCCTGGTGATCCCAATCCACCCAGCCGATCTCGTTGTCCTGGCAATAGGCGTTGTTGTTGCCGCCCTGCGAATTCCCCATCTCGTCGCCGGCCAGAAGCATGGGCACACCCTGCGAGAGGAAGAGCGTCGCCAGCAGATTGCGCTTCTGCCGGGCGCGGCGCTCCAGGATTTCCGGATCGTCGGTCTCGCCCTCGACGCCGAAGTTCCAGCTCTTGTTGTCGTCGTGGCCGTCGCGGTTGTCCTCGCCATTGGCCTCGTTGTGCTTGTGATCGTAGGAGACGAGGTCCTGCAGCGTGAAGCCGTCATGCGCCGTGATGAAGTTCACGCTCGACCAGGGCCGCCGCCGCCCCTCGCCGAACAGATCCGACGAGGCGGCGAAGCGCGAGGCGAAGGCGGGCAGCAGCCCATCCGAGCCCGCCCAGAAGTCGCGCACGACGTCGCGGTAGTCGCCGTTCCACTCGGAGAAGCCGGCGGGGAAGTTGCCGAGCTGGTAGCCGCCCGGCCCCACGTCCCAGGGTTCCATGATGAGCTTGCAGCGACCGAGCACCGGATCCTGCCGCATGGCGAGAAACAACGGATGGCCCGGATCGAAGCCCTCCGGCCGGCGGCCCAGCGTGGTCGCGAGGTCGAAGCGGAAGCCGTCGACGCCATAGACCGTGACCCAGAGGCGCAGGCTGTCCATCACCATCTGCATCACGCGCGGATGGCTCGTGTTCAGCGCGTTCCCGGTGCCGGTGAGGTTGTCGTAGAAACGCGGCTCACCCGGCATGAGGTGGTAGTAGCTGGCATTGTCGATGCCGCGCCACGACAGCGTCGGGCCGAGGTGGTTGCCCTCGCAGGTGTGGTTGTAGACCACGTCGAGAATGACCTCGATGCCCGCCTGGTGCAGCCGGTCCACCGCCGCCGCGATCTCCTCCCGTCCGCCATCGCCGAGATAGCGCGGCTCGGGTGCGAAGAAGTTCAGCGTGTTGTAGCCCCAGTAGTTGGCCAGGCCCTTTTCCACCAGGTTCCGGTCTTGCGTGAAGGCCTGGACGGGCAGCAGCTCAAGCGCCGTCACGCCGAGGTGCTGGAGGTGCTCGACCATCGGCATGGAACCCAATGCCGCGAAGGTGCCGCGCGATTCCTCCGGAATCAGCGGATGGCGCATGGTCAGCCCGCGCACATGGCCCTCGTAGATGACCGTACGAGGCCAGAAGTTGCGCGGCGACGATGTCGCGGTCAGCGGCAAGTTGGTCACGACGCGCGCCTTGGGCATGAAGGGCGCGCTGTCGCGGTCGTCCATCAGCAGGTCCGCACCGTCGCCGGCGCCGACGGGGTAGGCGTGCAGCGCGTCGTCCCAACGGATCTCGCCTACGAGCTGCCGCGCATAGGGGTCCAGCAGCAGCTTGGCGGGATTGAAGCGATGGCCGGCCTCCGGCGCCCAGGGGCCACGGACGCGCCAGCCATAGACCTGGCCGCGGCCGATGCCCGGCAGGTGACAATGCCACACGCCGTCGGTGCATTCCGTGACGGGGATCCGCTCCTGCTCCGTGGCGCCGTTGCCGTCGAAGAGGCAGAGTTCCATCCCCTCGGCGTTGTCGGAGAAGAGAGCGAAGTTGGTCCCGCGCTGCGTGACGCTCGCACCGAACGGATAGGACGCGCCGGCCTCGATGCGCCTCACTTCGCGTTGCGCTTGGTCGCATCCACTCCGGCGGCGGAAGATGCGTCGGCGGCGTTTTCGGCAGCCGCCGCATGCTCCCCGGTGGCGCCGGTCACGACCGAGGAGGAGGGCGGATCGCTGGCGGGAAAGCTGTCCGCGACCTCCTTGTCGAGCTTCGCTTCCTCCTGGTCGATAGCAATCCTGGCGGCTTGCCAGAAGCGCTGACCGTCGTTTTCCGGCGAGCCGGCCTCCTCCCAGAGCACGTAGGCCCGCTCCCGGATGCGTTGCTGGAGGAGGGCGTATTCGTCGGACATCTGAGCCTCCATTGGGAATCGCCACGCCGATTGCCCAGATAACCGGTGGTGATGGCATTGGTTTCAATCAACACCACGGGCGCCAGCACCACGCGCCCGCTGCCGGCACGGCCGGCCCAGCGATCCTCTGCCGCGCGAGCGGGCGGTGGCGGGTACATCACCGAGGCCCTGAAGGGGTGCCGCGCAGTTGGGAGGTCATCCGGAGGTGCGCGGGCGCCTGGCGCGCCCGCTGATCAGCCGCTGCCGGCGCCAAAAAACCATCGGAGATGCAAGAAGCTGAGGTTCTTGCCGGGGTGTTCGAGAGGCAAAGCCCCTCAATTCTGCTAAGCGATCCGCGTCGCCACCGCACGCAGCACCGCGCGCACCGCCGGAACGACAACGGCCGTCGCCGGCTCCACCGATTCCGCCCCGCCCTCCCAGTTGTACGAGAAGCAGAAGGTCGCGGGGATGCCGCGCACGACCATCTGGCCCGCGATCGAGAGCGCGTTCTCGCCGTGCCAGACGACGCTGCCGCCCTTGCCATAGGCCGCGATGCCCGGGGGAACGGCAAAGTTCAGCCCGTCCGCCATGGCCGAGATGCGGCGGAATTCCGACAGTGCCGTCTCCGAGGAGAAAAGCCGCCCCGACAGCACGTAGCGATACCAGGCCACCAGCACGCTGGCCGGCGCCGACATGGTCTCCCCGTCGTTCAGGATCGCCCGTGGCGGGCCCGGCAGCCGGTCCGACGCCACGGCCAGCACGCCCGGCCAGCCCAGATCCTGCCCGGGCGCCGCGCCGGCGAGGTAGGAGATGAACCGCCGCGTCGAGGTCGGGATGCGCACGCCCGTGAGCGGCAGGCGCGCGACCATCGCGCGCACGGCTTCCACGCCGATCTTCTTCAGCGCGATGTCGGTGGCCGTGTTATCGCTGTGCGCAATCATCGCCTCCAGCACCGAGCGCGCCGGCAAGGTGCCGGTGAGCTCGCCCAGCACGGGGCTGACCAGCGAGCGGACCTCGTCGTTGACCGGGAGCTGCTCCGCCAGCGTCAATCCATTGTCCTGCACGGCCAGCAGATAGGCGGCGAGGATGAAGGTCTTCACCACGCTGCCCACGAAGAGCGGACGGTCGGGCATATGGCCCAGCTGCCAGGCGCCGGCGGGATCGTCCACCGCCAGGAAGGCGCTGGTCGTGCCCGGCAGGGCGGCGAAGGCGGTCATGGCCGCCTCGGAAGCGTTCACGGGCACGCCCTGGGCGAGGACGCCGGCCGGGAGGAGGAGGGGCGCCGCGAGGAAGGCACGTCGCCGGCGGATCTGGATCGGCATCTTCGAGGCATCCTGAGTGTCGGGGGGGCAAACGCCGCTGGGTTGCGGATGTCGCACGATCCTAGGCCGGAAGCTTCCTCTTCCGGCGTATCTTTCGGTAACCGCGACAAACGGCACACCCTGGGACGGCCGGCCCATGCGTGGCGCACAGGCCGCGCATGCCGGGATGCCAGCGGACTTGCGCTTCCGTGTCCGGAGCGTGATAGGACGCGCACTCCTGCTGATCCGGCGCCTGGCCTGCCCGAAGGAACAAGAAGATGAACGTCGTCACCAAGACCAAGTCCCCGCCCTTTCAATGGGACGACGCGCTCCTGCTGGACGAGCAGCTGACCGAGGACGAGCGGATGATCCGCGACGCCGCGCGCGACTTCTGCCAGGACAAGCTGATGCCGGGCGTGCTGATGGCGAACCGGAACGAGACCTTCGACCGCTCCATCATGAACGCCTTCGGCGAGCAGGGCTTTCTGGGCGCGACCCTCGAAGGCTATGGCTGCGCCGGCGTCTCCTACGTCGCCTACGGGCTGATGGCGCGTGAAGTGGAACGGGTCGACAGCGGCTACCGCAGCGCCTTCTCGGTACAGTCGAGCCTCGTGATGTTCCCGATCCACGCCTACGGTTCCGAGGCGCAGAAGCAGAAGTTCCTCCCCAAGCTGCGCACCGGCGAGTGGGTCGGCTGCTTCGGCCTCACCGAGCCCGATGCCGGCTCCGACCCCAACTCCATGCGCACCAAGGCCAAGCGGGTCGATGGCGGCTGGCTGGTCTCCGGCTCCAAGACCTGGATCACCAACGCGCCCATCTCCGACGTCTGCCTGGTCTGGGCCAAGGACGACGAGGGCACCCTCGGCGGCTTCCTGATCGAGCGCGGGATGAAGGGCCTCACCACGCCGAAGATCGAAGGCAAGTTCAGCCTCCGCGCCTCGGTTACCGGCATGATCATGATGGACGAGGTCTTCGTCCCCGACGAGAACCGCCTGCCCGGCGTGCGCTCGCTGGCCGGCCCCTTCTCCTGCCTCAACCGCGCGCGCTACGGCATCGCCTGGGGCGCGCTGGGCGCGGCCGAGTTCTGCATGTCGGCCGCCCGCGACTACACGCTGAACCGCAAGATGTTCGGCAAGCCGCTGGCGCAGACGCAGCTCATCCAGAAGAAGCTCGCCGACATGGAGACCGAGATCACCCTCGGCCTGCAGGCGGTGCTGCGCGTCGGCCGGCTCTTCGACGAGGGCAAGGCGGCGCCGGAGATGATCAGCCTCGTGAAGCGCAACAACTGCGGCAAGTCGCTCGACATCGCGCGCATGAGCCGCGACATGCATGGCGGCAACGGCATCGTCGACGAGTATCACGTGATCCGTCACATGATGAACCTCGAGACGGTGAACACCTATGAAGGCACGCATGACGTGCACGCCCTGATCCTGGGCCGCGCCATCACGGGGCTGAATGCCTTCGGCTAGGTCGGCCTCACGGAGGCGAGGCGCGCAGCGAGCCCGCCGGAGTGAGACAAGCTGATCTGCAAAGGTTCCACTGAATGACCTATCCCATCGAGCGCATGGGGGCCGGGGGCGATGGCATCGCCCCCGGCCCCCTGCATATTCCCTTCACCCTGCCGGGCGAGCGCGTGGAAGCGCGCCCGACAGGCAAGGAGCGCGCGGCGCTCATCGAGGTCGTGGAGGCCAGCCCGGAGCGGGTGGAATGGCCCTGCCGCCACTTCACCATCTGCGGCGGCTGCGCGCTGCAGCACTGGGACGAGGATCCCTACGCCGCCTGGAAGCGCGGGCGGCTGGCCGAAGCGCTGTCGCGTGCCGGCTACGTCGACCCGGAGGTCGGGCCCATGGTGCCCACGCCGCGCCATGTCCGGCAGCGCGCGGATTTCGGGCTGGAGCGGCTGGCCGAAGGCCGCGTCGAGATCGGCTTCCATGAGCGCGGCACCACCAACCTCGTGCCCATGCGCGAATGCCACGTGATCCTGCCGAACCTGGTCGCCCTGCTGCCGCGCCTCGCCGACGCGCTTCGCGGGCTGAACGCGCTGCGGCGGCTGGGCTCGGCCGTGATCAACATGCTCGACAGCGGGCCGGACATCCTGCTGCGCACCGACATGCCGCTCTCCATGCCCGATCGGCGCCTGCTGGCCGCCTTCGCCGAGGCCGAGGGCATCCCGCGCATCGCCTGGGAGACCAAGGGCGGTGCGGAGGTCGCGGCGCAGATCCGTCCGGTGCGCCACAGGCTCTCGGGCGTGACGGTGTCGCCTCCGCCGGGCGCCTTCCTCCAGGCCAGCGCCCCGGGCGAGGCGGCCATCATTGCTGCCGTGATTGCCGGCCTGCCGAAGAAGCGCTCGCCCCGGGCGCGGGTGGCGGACCTCTATGCCGGCATCGGCACCCTCTCCTTCCCGCTGGCGCAGCATGTCCTCGTCGAGGCCTTCGAGGGAGACGCCGCCGCCGCCGAGGCCCTGAGCGCCGGCGCCGGGGCCGCCCAGTCCCGCGTCCGGACCGAGCGCCGCGACCTCGTGCGCCAACCCCTCCTGCCGGCGGAGCTGAAGAACTACGCCGCCGTGGTGCTGGACCCGCCCTTCGCCGGCGCGCCGGAGCAGGTGGCGCAGATCGCCCGCAGCAAGCTGGAGCGTGTCATCTACGTCTCCTGCAGCCCCGCCGCCCTGGGCCGGGACGCGGGCGTGCTGCAGGCGGCGGGGTTCCATCTGCTGACGGCGACGCCCGTGGATCAATTTCTCTGGTCACCCCACCTCGAATCTGTGGTTGTCTTCGCCCGCTGAGCGCCCACCTCCGGCGCTCAGGGGAGACAAACAGCCATGTCCACAGATCGCCGCACGCTTTTCGCCGGCTCGGCCACGATCGCCGCAGCCCTGGCCCTGCCCGCCATTCTCCGTCCCGCCGGCGCCCAGCAGGCCGCCGCCCCCGCCGCGCCGACCGCCACCAACGCCCAGGCGCCGGGCTTCTACCGCTTCAAGGTGGGCGGGCTCACCGTCACCACCGTGCATGACGGCTTCGTGCGCCGCCCCGTCGCGGGCTTCGTGCGCAACGCCCCGCTGGCCGAGGTCCAGGCCGTGCTGGCCAGCAACTTCATGGCAGCCGACACGCTGACCGTCCCCTTCACCATGACCTTCGTGACCACGCCGGCGGGCATCGTCGCCTTCGACGCCGGCAATGCCACCCAGGCCGGTGCCGCGACCAACGGTCAGGCCGCGGCCAACATGCGCGCGGCGGGGATCGACCCGACCCGCGTCGTCGCCGTCATCTTCAGCCACTTCCACGGCGACCATATCTCGGGCCTGACCTCGGCCGACGGCCAGCGGCTCTTCCCCAATGCCGAACTCATCGTGCCGGCGACCGAATGGGCCTGGTGGACCGAGGACGGCAACCTCACCCGCAGCCCCGAGGGCCAGCGTCCGAACTTCGCCAATACGAAGACCCGCTTCGCTCCCTATCAGGGCCGCATCCGCCAGATCGCCGACGGCGCCGAGGCCGTGCCGGGCATCCGCGCCATGGCCGCCTATGGCCATACGCCCGGCCACACGATGTACCACATCGCCGATGGCGGCGAGCAGATGGTCTACCTGGCCGACATCACCAACCGGCCGGAGCTCATGGCGCCGAAGCCCGAATGGCAGATCGTCTTCGACTTCGACGGCGACATGGCTGCCGCCGTCCGCCGCCGCACGCTCGACCGCGTGGCGACCGACCGCATGCGCGTGACCGGCTACCACTTCCCCTTCCCGTCCAACGGCTACTTCATCAAGGACGGGGCGGGCTACCGCTTCGTCCCGGCCGATTGGTCCAGCGCGATCTGACGGGGGACACGGAGATGGACCGCCGCTTCCTTCTGGCCGGGGCCGCGGCGGGCATCGCCGCCGGCACCGCCGCCGCACAGACCGCTCCCGGGGCCGCCGCTCCCACGGCCGCCGTTCCCAATGCACAGGCCCCGGGCTTCTACCGTTTCAAGGTGGGCGACTTCACCGTCACCACCGTGCATGACGGCTTCGTGCTCCGGACCAATCCGCTGGAGGGCCTGGTCACCAACGCGGATGCCGCCGAGGTCCAGGCCGTGCTGGAAGGCGCGGCCCTGCCGACGCGCGGGCTGATGAACCCCTATATCGTCACCTTCGTGGACACCGGGCGCGGCCTCGTCGCCTTCGATGCCGGCACGGGTGCTGGGCAGATGGCGCCGGGCACCGGCCTCCTGCCGCGCAACATGGCGGCGGCCGGGCTCCGGCCCGAGGATGTCACGCTGGTCGCCGTCAGCCATTTCCACGGCGACCACATCACCGGCCTCACCACGCGGGAGAACCAGCCCTTCTTCCCCAATGCCGAGGTCGCGGTGCCGGCCGCCGAATGGGCCTGGTGGAGCGACACCGCCAACGAGGCGCGCAGCCCGCAATTCCAGCGCCCCAACTTCGCGAACACCGCCCGCCGCTTCGCGCCGCTGCGCCCGCGGATGCGGATGTTCGAGGCCGAGGCGGAGGTCGCGCCCGGCATCCGCGCCATCGCGACGCCGGGCCACACGCCGGGCCATTGCTCCTTCCACATCGCCAGCGGCCGCGAGCAGTTCTTCGTCACGGCGGATGCCGCCGGCCGGCCGGAGCTCTTCCTGCGGCAGCCCGGCTGGCACTCTATCTTCGACTTCGACGGGGCGATCGCGGTGGAGAGCCGGCGCCGCCTCTTCAGCCGGATCGCGGCGGAGCGGGCCCGGATGGCCGCCTATCACTTCCCCTTCCCGGGGACCGGCTACATCCTCGAGGAAGGGGGCGGCTTCCGCTTCGTCCCGGCGGACTGGACCAGCATCGTCTGAGCGAGACCCGGCGCGATTGCGACACTGACGCCGGGTCGGCGCTTCAATAGACCGCACGGCCGCCGGAGCAGTCGAACACCGCGCCGGTGGAAAAGCTCACCGCGTCCGAGGCCAGGAAGGCGGCCATCTCCGCCACCTCGGAGGCGAGGCCGAAGCGGCCCAGCGGGATCTTCGACTTCATCCAGGCGACCTGCTCCGCCGTCATCTGCTGGAAGAGCTCGGTCTCCACGGCCGCCGGCGTGAGGCAGTTCACCCGGACCTCCGTATCCACCAGCTCCTTGCCGAGCGACTTGGTGAGCGCGATCACCCCCGCCTTGGCCGCCGAATAGGCCGAGGCGTTGGGGTTGCCCTCCTTGCCCGCGATGCTCGCGATGTTGACGATGCGGCCGCGGTTGCGCGCCCGCATGCCCGGCACGACGCAGCGGCAGGTGAGGAAGACGCCCACCAGGTCCACCTCGATCACGCGGCGCCAGTCCTCGACGGGGTAGTCCTCCAGCCGGTGGTTGGGACCGGTGATGCCGGCATTGGCGACCATGATGTCGATGGGTCCGAGCGCCACCTCGGTGCGGGCGAGCGCCGCTTCGAGGCTTGCCGCGTCAGTCACATCCGCCGCCTCGGCATGGGCGCCGATCCCGGCGGCGGCGGCCTTCGCCGCGGCAAGGTCGCTATCCCAGAGGGCCAGCCTCGCACCGTCGCGCGTCAGCCGCTCCGCGATGGCGAGGCCGATGCCGCGCGCCCCGCCCGTCACCACGGCCACACGGCCCTCAAGCTGTCCCATTCTTCCCCCCGTTCGATGTTTCCGGGAGCATCGCCCAACGGGGCCGAGGGTCAAGCCGCGCGCTGGTCGTCGAGCTGGCGCAGCGCCGCTTCCAGATGGGCGTCGAGCGCGTTCAGCCCCGCCGCCATGGCCGCGACATCCTGCGTCTCGGCGCCGCGCTCGATCCATTCCAGCGGCGAAGTCAGCTCGGTCAGGCTGAAGTTCGAGGCGAGACCGCGCATCGCATGCGCCTGGGCCCTGGCCGCCTCGGCATCCGCGGCCACCACGGCCTCGCGCAGCAGGGGCGCGCGGCTCTCCAGCTCGGCGCGGCAGAGACGGCGGGCCTCGTGGCCGGCATTGGTCGGCGCGGCCTGGTCGATCACGCCCTCGATGAGCCGGCTGCCGTCGGCCATCGGCGAGAGGCGGACCTGCGGCCGCTGGCCGCGCTCGCGTCGGCGCGGGCCGCTGCGCGTGTCGAGATGGCGCAGCAGCATGCCGAGCTGCAGGTCCCGCCGCAGCGCACCCGCCGGCACCAGCGCGGCGAATGCGGCGTTCCAGGCGCAGAGGCGCTCCGAGGCGTCGATCAGCGCGGCAGGG
The DNA here is from genome assembly GCA_028291485.1 of Rubritepida sp. Classification (GTDB taxonomy): domain Bacteria; phylum Pseudomonadota; class Alphaproteobacteria; order Acetobacterales; family Acetobacteraceae; genus Roseococcus. Next base: position 12,867 of record JAQGHZ010000726.1, read on the forward strand.
CCCGGCCAGGCCTCGATCAGCGCGGCGTCGCGGCGCTCGGCGGCAACGCGCTCGGCCTGGGTGAGTCGCATTCGCGCCTCGTTCACGCTGAGCTGCGCCGCATGCCGGGCGAGGCTGCCGCGCAGCGCGCCGAGCTTGCGCTGCGAGCGCTCCCGTGTCGCGAGCTGCTGCCGGAAGATCACGCCGATCAGGAAGAGGCCGAGGATCGGCGGGAACCAGTAGAGGATCGGCACGCCGTGCGAGCGCGCGACGCCCTCGACGCGCAGGCTGTCCTCGTGCAGCCAGTGGCTCACGCGGACGGCCTTACCGTAGCCCGCCGGCACGTCCAGGGCGACGAGCTCCACGCCCTGCGCGGTGAGCAGCCGCAGGCCAGTGCCCGGCGCGGGCACCAGCCGCGCCTCCAGGGTCGAGATGGGCAGCCTCTGCGAAACGGTGGCGGCCCCGGGCGCCGAGGGCACCAGGAGGGCGAGCATCTCCGGCGCCGATTCCCCTTCCAGGGGCAGGAAGAGGAGGTGGCCGGGCGTGGCCCCCTCCAGGCGCCGCGCCGTCCCGGCCGGCAGGGGGCCGAGCGTCACGCCCGCGACCAGCGCGCCGTCCTGCTGCGCGCGGCGCAGACCGCCCTCGACCGTCAGGATCTCGCCGCGCAGCGCCAGCGCCGCCCGCGCCGCGGATTCGCCGGCCAGCGCGAGCGCCGTCTGGTCCGACGCGCGGGAGGCCTGCTCGACGAGGAGCCAGGTGCACCCCAGCAGCGTCGTGACCAGGATCACGAAGGCCAGGGAGGACCGGTGCGTCAGGGCGCGGATCAGCTCTCGGCCTCCCATGGCCATGGACGTGTCATCCCGGGCGACGTTCAACCTCGCAATAAATAGACTGCGCTCATGGCGTGCAAGCAGCGATTTCCGGGCCTCTCCCTTGCCGCCATTTCGGGCCGGTGCGAATGTGCGGCCCGCATCGCAACAGCAAGCGCGGCCTCCCCCCGTAATCCCATGGGTAGGAGGCCCATGAGGGCATCAGGATATGGCGAAGATCAAGGTGAAGACTCCCGTCGTCGAGATGGACGGCGACGAGATGACCCGGATCATCTGGGCCTTCATCAAGGACAAGCTGATCCACCCCTACCTCGACATCGACCTCAAGTACTACGACCTCGGCATCGAGTACCGCGACCAGACGGACGACCAGGTCACCGTCGACGCGGCGAACGCCACCAAGCAGTACGGCGTCGGCATCAAGTGCGCGACGATCACGCCCGACGAGGCCCGCGTGGCCGAGTTCGGCCTCAAGAAGATGTGGCGCTCGCCGAACGGCACGATCCGCAACATCCTCGACGGCACCATCTTCCGCGAGCCGATCATCTGCCAGAACGTCCCCCGCCTGGTGCCGCACTGGTCCAAGCCGATCGTGGTCGGCCGCCATGCCTATGGCGACATCTACCGCGCGGTGGAGATGAAGGTGCCGGTCCCCGGCACGGTGAAGATGACCTACACGCCCGAGGGCGGCGCGGTGCAGGAAATCGGCGAGTTCCCCTTCAAGGGCGCCGGCATCGCCATGATGCAGCACAATCTGAACGCCTCGATCGAGGGCTTCGCCCGCGCGTCGTTCAACTATGGCGTGTCGCGCAAGTACTCCGTGTACTTCAGCCACAAGAACACGATCCTCAAGGCCTATGACGGCAACTTCAAGGACATCTTCAAGTCCATCTTCGACGCCGAGTTCGCCGCGAAGTTCAAGGAGATCGGCATCGTCTACTAGGACCGGTTGATCGACGACATGGTCGCCTCGGCGCTGAAGTGGGAAGGCGGCTATATCTGGGCCTGCAAGAACTACGACGGCGACGTGCAGTCGGACATCGTGGCGCAGGGCTTCGGCTCGCTCGGCCTGATGACCTCGGTGCTGCTCTCCCCGGACGGCAACACCGTCGAGTCGGAGGCCGCGCACGGCACGGTGACGCGCCACTTCCGCGAGCACCAGAAGGGCCGCGAGACCTCGACCAACCCGATCGCGTCGATCTTCGCCTGGACGCGCGGCCTCGCCTATCGCGGCAAGTTCGACAACACGCCCGACGTGACGGCCTTCGCCGAGACGCTGGAGAAGGTCTGCATCTCGACCGTCGAGGGCGGCCAGATGACCAAGGACCTCGCCATCCTGATCGGCAAGGACCAGGCCTATCTCTCCACCCAGGCCTTCCTCTCGGCGCTGGACGAGAACCTGAAGAAGGCGATGGCCTGATGCTGACCGGCGTTAGGGAGACCTGACGCCATGTGGCCGCTGTCCCTTCTCGATACCCTGGGGCTGGCGGTCTTCTTTCTGTGCTGGGCGGGATATTCGGCCGTCGTGGACCGGATCCCGTCCATCCATAGCCGCTCGGTGCTCGCCGCCATGGACGAGCACCGGCGGCGCTGGATGATCGCGCTGCT
>JAQGHZ010000728.1 GCA_028291485.1 Rubritepida sp.
TCCAGCACGCGTTCCATGTCCTCCGCGCGGGAAACCCGGAAGCCGCGCCCGCCCATGGCCTCCGCGGCCTTCGCGAAGTCGATGGGCTGGAGCTCGCAGCCGAACTGCGGATTGCCCAGGAACATCATCTGCTCCCAGGCGATCTGGTTCAGCATGTTGTTCTTCAGCACCAGCACCTTCAGCGGGATCCCGTAGCGCACGGCGGTGGAGAACTCGCCGAGCTGCATCGCGAAGCCTCCGTCCCCCACCACCGCGCAGACCGGCCGTCCAGGGAAGGCGATACCGGCCGCGATCGCATAGGGCAGCCCGCAGGCCATCGAGGCCAGCGTGCCGGACACGCCGAAGGCATTGCCGTCGCCGAGGTCCACGTGGCGTGCCGCCATCTCCGTGTTCTGGCCGGAATCGCTCACGAGCACGGCGTCTTCCGGCAGGCGCCGGCCGAAGGCGCGGGTCGCGAATTGCGGCTTCAGCGCGCCGTCGCCGGATTTTTCCGAGGCCGCCATCACCTCACGCCACCGCGCCATGCCGGTTTGCGTCTGCTCGAGGAAGCTGCGATCCGGCTTGTGGACCAGCCGCTCGTTGAGCAGACGCAGCGTCTCCCTGGTATCGCCGACCAGGCCGATCTCGACCGGACAGCGCAGGCCGATGCGCTGGCCGTCGCGGTCGATCTGCACGCCGCGTGCCTGGCCGGGCTTCGGGTAATATTCGATATAGGGAAAGGTCGAGCCGACGATGAGCAGCGCGTCGCATTGCTCCATCGCCTCCTGCGACGGCCGCGTGCCGAGAATGCCGATGCCGCCCGTGCTGTGGGGGTGGTCGTCGGGCAGCACGGCCTTGCCGAGCAGCGCCTTGGCGACGGGGGCCGCGAGCAGGTCGGCCGTGCGCTCCAGCTCCGCCCGCGCGCCGAGCGCACCGCGCCCCGCCAGGATCGCGACCTTCCGGGCGGAGTTCAGGATCTCGGCCGCCTGGGCGAGGTCGTCCTCCTTCGGCAGGCGCTGGCCCTCGAACCAACGGTTGGGCACGTGGCCCGGCTTGTTGCGCTTGGAACGCTCGGCCTGGTCCTGCTCCTGCTCCTGCACGTCGCTTGCGATGGAAAGATGGGCGACACCGCGCTTCGACAGCGCCGAGCGGCAGGCGAGGCCGGCCATGTTCTCCATATGCGCGGGGTCGGCGACTTGGGCGTTGAAGACGGCGACGTCGGCGAAGACGCGGGTGAGGTCCACATCCTGCTGGGTGAAGGTCTCGATGAGGTCGTGGTACTGCATGCCGGTGATGGCGAGCACCGGAGCCTGGTCGAGCTTCGCATCGTAGAGGCCGGTCAGCAGGTGCGTGCCGCCCGGGCCCGACGTGGCGAGGCAGACGCCGAGGCGGCCTGTCCACTTGGCGTAGGCGCAGGCCATGAAGGCCGCGGATTCCTCGTGCCGAACCTGGATGAAGCGGATGCGGTCCTGCCGCGTGCGCAGCGCCTCCATGATGCCGTTGATGCCGTCGCCGGGGAGGCCGAAGACCACCTCCACCTTCCAGTCGATGAGCGTGTCGATGAGGATGTCCGCGGCGTTCGGCATGGGGGCGCTTCCTTCGGCAGGGATGGCGGGCGCGCCGCGGAGGCGGCGGGTGGAATGGCTCAGCTGCGGCCCGAGCCGGGTTCGGCCATGCCGCGATGCATCTCGGCCAGCACGCCCGAGGGCGTGACGGAGGCGATCATGGTCTGCAGCTTGTTCTTCCAGCCGCTCACCACGTCCCCGTCGCCCCGCAGCATGGCGTCGAAGCCGGTCTGCGCGACATCTGTGGGATTGTCCTTCTCGGCCTGGCCCACCTTGGTGTCCTCGAGGCCGGCGCGCTGGAAGAACTCGGTCTCGGTCGCGCCGGGCATGAGGCAGGTGACCGTGACGCCCGTGTCCTTGACCTCGTTGCGGAGCGCGAAGGAGAAGCTGTCGATGAAGGCCTTGGTGCCGTTGTAGACGGCCTGGAAGCTTCCCGGCATGTAGCCGGCGATGGAGCCGGTCAACAGGATGCGCCCCTTCCCCGCCATGCGCATGTCCCGCCCCACCTTCTGGATCAGGTAGATCGTGCCCGTGATATTGGTGTCGATGACCCGCCGCGCCTCGGCAAAATCCTGGTCCAGGAAGCCGTGCCCCAGCCCGCGGCCCGCATTGGCGAGCAGCGCGCCGACCGGCCTTCCGCCGATCGCGGCGTAGAGCTCGTCCACCCCTTCCAGGGTCGAGAGGTCGGCCTCCACCGCCGTCACCTGGGCGCCGAAGCCGCGGAAGCGGTCTGCGGCCTCGTGGATCATCGGCTCGTCGGCCGCGACCACCAGGTCGTAGCCATGCTTGGCGCAGCAGATGGCCAGCTCGTGGCCGATGCCGCTGGACGCTCCGGTGACGATGGCCAGTTCGCGCGTGTCGCTCATGTCGTGGCTCCGATTTTTTCCTGGGGTTTCAGGACGACCTTCACGCAGCCGTCCTTCCTGTCGCGGAAGGTCTTGTAGAGGTCCGGGCCCTCCTCCAGCGGCGCGCGATGCGTCACGACGAAGGAGGGATCGATCTCGTCCCTCTCGATGCGTTCCAGCAGCATGGGCAGATAGTGCTGCACCGGCGTCTGGGCCATCCGGAAGGTGAGGCCGCGGTTGATTGCCGAGCCCATCGGGATCTTGTCGAGGAAGCCGCCATACACGCCGATGAGCGAGACCGTTCCGAAATTGCGGCAGCAATGGATGGCCTGGCGCAGCACGTGCGGCCGGTCGGTCCCCATGAAGGTCGCGACCTTCACGCGGTCCCACATGGCGTCGAATCCGGACCGCGTCTCCGGCTCGGTGCCCACGGCGTCGATGCAGGCGTCCGCGCCGCGGCCCTTCGTCATCTCCTGGATGCAGTCGTAGATGTCCTCGTCCAGGAAATCGAGCGTCTCCGCGCCCGCCAGCCGTGCCATGGCCATCCGCTCCGGCACGGTGTCGATCGCGATGACGCGCCCCGCGCCCAGCAGGAAGGCGCTGCGAATCGCCATCTGGCCGACGGGTCCGCAACCCCAGATGGCGATCGTGTCGCCGGGCTGGATGTTGCAGAACTCGGCGCCCATGTAGCCGGTCGGGAAGATGTCGGAGAGGAAGAGCACCTGCTCGTCGGTGAGGTGGCTCGGCACCTTGATCGGGCCGATATCCGCATAGGGCACGCGGAGGTACTCCGCTTGCCCGCCGGCATAGCCGCCCAGCAGATGCGTGTAGCCGAACAGGCCGGCCGGCGAATGGCCCCAGAGTTTCGCTGCAGTCTCGGCATTGGGGTTCGAGCGTTCGCAGCCCGAGTAGAAGCCGCGCTGGCAGAAGAAGCATTCTCCGCAGGAGATGGTGAAGGGCACGACCACGCGGTCGCCGACCTTCAGCGCCTTGTTCTCGGCGCCGACCTCTACGACCTCGCCCATGGTCTCGTGGCCGAGTACGTCGCCCCTCTTCATGCCGGGCATGACCCCGTTGAAGATGTGCAGGTCCGAACCACAGATGGCGCAGGCGGTGACCTTGATGATGGCGTCGCGCGGATGTTCGATCTTCGGATCGAGGACGGTCTCGCAGCGGATGTCGCTCTTGCCGTGCCAGGTGAGTGCCTTCATGCGCGCCTCGCTTCATCGGGAAAGGAGAGCGGCGAAGGCGTGGCCTCCGCCGCAATTGGATCAGCGGCCGCGGTGACTGTTGTGCCCGCGCTTGCGTCCCGCCTCGCTCGCGCGGTCGGCATCCTGGGCGAAATTGCCGGAGCCGCGGCGCTGGCCGGCACCCTGCTGGGGCTGGGCCTGCTGGCTCTCTTGCCGAGGGGTGTCCAAGGCTGCTTTCTGGCCAGTGCCCGAATGATCGTCCTTGCTGGCGTGAGTGGCCATCGTCCTGTTCCTCAGTTCAGCGCCGTCCCGGAGGTAGAACAGGCCCGGCAGGCGCCGGTTTCGAATATTTACTGGGTTTCATTGCAGCAAATGTTAGGATTGCGATTACCTTAACTGTAGTTAGATCTACATGCCGGGAATGTCAGGGTTTATTGTTCAGTAACCTGAAACTCTCCCGCGCCGCCCGGGTTCGTCCGGAGCCGGGATCACCGCGTGGCGACCTCGGCCAACCCCCCGATGAAGGACGCGAAAGATGGGCCTCTTTTCGACCCCGATCCGGACGCTGGACGATCTCTTCGTCCACACCCTCCAGGACATGTACTATGTGGAAAACCAGATCGTGAAGAACCTGCCGACGATGATCGACAAGGCCTCCGATCCCGCTTTGCGCGAGGCGCTGCGCGCGCATCTGCGCGAGACCGAGGGCCATGTCACCCGTGTCGAGCAGGTCTTCGAGATGCACGGCCAGCCCGTGCAGGGCGTGGACTGCCCCGCCATCGACGGCATCCTGGAGGAGGCCGAGGACATCATGGGCGACTGCGACGACGCCGAGGTCTGCGATGCCGCGATGCTGTCCGCCGCGCAGGCGGTCGAGCATTACGAGATCACCCGCTACGGCACGCTCATCGCCTATGCGAAGCAGCTCGGACGCGCCGATTGCGCCGGCGTGCTGGAGCAGAACCTGACCGAGGAAAAGGCGGCGGACGCCAAGCTGACCAGCATCGCCGAAAGCCGGGTCAACCGCATGGCGGCGTAGCGGCCTTGAGCGCCGGCGGCGGCGAGGCGCCAGGCGCTCGCCGCCACGGCCCGCTCAGGCCGCGAGCCAGACGTTCTCGCGTGGTAGCATGATCATGCAGCGCAGGCCGTCGGGCTCGAATTCGATCCGCGTTTCCGCCTTGAACTCATAGGCCATGGTGGCCTGCAGGACCTCCATGCCGAAGCCCCGCTTCGGGCGCCCGCCGGCCAGCCGCATCCCGCCTTCCTTCCACGTGATGTCGAGCGCGTCGGCATCGCCCGTCAGCTTCCAGCTGACGGCGAGATTGGCCTCGCGCTCGGAGAGGGCGCCGAACTTCACGGCGTTGGTCGCAAGCTCATGGATGGCAAGACCCACGATCTCCGCCGCCCTGGGCCTGATCCGGACGGTCGGTCCCGTGATGCGCAGCCGGTTCCCCTCCCGCGCGGCGTGCGCCAGGAGCTCGTCGGCAATCAGCTCGCTGAGGTCGAGGCCGGAGAAGGCATCCCGCATGAGGGCGGACTGGATCCGCGCCACGGCGTCCAGCCTCCCTTCCAGGTGCATGCTGTAGTTCTCCAGCGTCCGGCTCGTCTGTGCCGTGCGGCGGGCGATGGAGCGGATCACGCTCAGCGTGTTGCGCATCCGGTGCCTAAGCTCCAGCATCGCCGGCTGCTGCAACTCCTCGGTCTGCTGCAGGTCCTCCACCTCGACCGAGCTGCCCAGCCACTCGAGAACGCGGCCATCGGCGTCGCGCACCGGCGTCGCATGCGTCTGGAACCGGCGGTAGCACATCGCTTCCACATCGAAGAGGCGGTGGCCGAACTGCAGGCCTCCCTGCCGCTTCGCGCGCCGCCATTCGCCGAGCTCGCCCTCCCGGTCGTCGGGATGAAGGGCGGACAGCCAGCCGTCGCCCAGGCTCTCCTGCGGCGAAAGCCCGGTGTAGTCGCTCCATTGCGGGCTGGACCAGATCCAGGCTCCCGCCGCGTCGGCGCGCCAGACGAGCTGGGGAATGCCCTCCACGGGCGGGGTCGTTTCATGAATTGGCATCGAGGTACTGACCTTCGCGTCCGGCGTGCAGATAGCCGGCATCGAACATGGCTGTGTCACGCAGGGCTTCTACGTTGGGGATGGTCAGGGCGCGGCCGCGCAGGACGATGAGGCCCGTGTTGCGGAGCTCCTGCAGGACACGGTTCACGTGCACGGCGGAAAGGCCCATGACCTCGGCGAGGTCGGCCTGGGTGAGGGGCATCTCGCAGGAATCCTCCTCGGCGAGATCCACCAGCCAAAGGCGCATGTGAACCTCGCAAAGCAGGTGCGCCATCCGTTCGGTGGCGCTGCGCTGGCCCAGATTCACCACCCACTCGCGCTGCACGGCCGTCTGGACCTCGGATTGCCAGGCCATGGCCTGCGAGATGCGGGGATAGGTTGCGGTCAGCTCGTCGATCGCGGCCGAGCTCAACTGGCCGAGGGTCACGGCCGTCAGGCTGCCCATCGAATGGCTCATGCGCTGCAGCACCGAGACGCGATCGAGGCAGAGGTCGCCCGGCAGGCAGAGGGCGGTGATCTGCCGCCTCCCATTGGGAAGATCCGTGTAATGGCAGGCCCAGCCGTCGAGGACGACGTGCAGGCGATTCGGCGGACTTCCCTGGGACACGAATTCCTCCCGAGGGCCGAGGACGAACCGGCGCTCAGAGACCAGGCGATCAAGCTCGAGCTCCTCCGCTTCCGAGAAACGGACGAAATTCTGCAGCTTCCGGATCAAGGGGTTCTTGAACATTTCGCTTGCCCGCATTTTTGCCTAACTGGGGGAAATCGGCGCTAACCAATGTTATCCACCTCCCTCCGGCGCTGGCCTAGGGTGGGGTCCATGATCGCAGTCGATGCTCCCCACCACCAGCGCACGCGGCACCTCGATGGTTGCCGGATTCTTGTGGTCGAGGACGATTTTTTCCTCGCCGACGACCTGTCCGCCGCCCTGCGGAGCTTCGGTGCGGAGGTCATCGGTCCCGCCGCGACCTATCACGACGGGCTGCTCATGCTGGTGGCCGGCGGCCGCATCGATGTCGCCCTCCTGGATATCAATCTGCGCGGCGAGATGGCCTACCCGCTGGCCGACATCCTCCTGGATCAGGGCGTCGCCGTCGTCCTGGCCACCGGCTACGACCAGTCCGCGCTGCCGGAGCGCTTCTCGCACGTTGTCCATGTGGAAAAGCCCTTCGACGTCGCGATGCTGGCGCGGACCTTGCCGGAGCTGATGCGGCGCAGCCGTCCCGCCTGCCCCTGATCCTTGAATGAAGGGATCTTGAGCCGAGGAGACCGCGTGGTCAGCGCGCCGGGCGTTCCATGACGCGCCGGACCGCCTCCAGCAGTTGCCACTGGCCGATCGGCTTGGACAGGTGGGGCGCCTCGCCGAACCGCGGGTCGATCACCATCGCATCGTAGCCGGTGGTGAACAGGAAGGGGATGCCTGCCTCCTGGAGCGCCGCTGCCAAGGGATAGACCAGCTCCCCTTCCAGATTCACGTCCAGCAAGGCGAGATCCGGCGTTTCCGCCTGCAGCGCCGCAATGGCGGTCCCGACTCGCGAGATCGGGCCCAGGACGTGTCCCCCCAGCCGCTCCACCAGCGAGCAGAGGTCGTCGGCGATCAGGTACTGGTCCTCGACGATCAGCACCTTCCGGCCGGCGAGGGGCATCTCGGCGTCTTCGCCCCAACTCATACTTGCAGCCTGTCGGACATGGATCGCTCCTGATCTGGTTCGACGGGAACAACGCGGGGACCGATCGGCAGTTCCACGGTGCAGCGCACGCCGTCCCGCCGGAACTCGAAGGAGGTCGTGGCATCGAGGTCGTAGGGCAGCCCGCGCTCGATGAGCCGGCGGCCGAAGCCGCTGCGGCCCGGCGAGGCGGCCTGCATCGTGACGCCCTGCTCCAGCCATTCGAGGGTGAGCCGCGGGCCCTGGCTGGTGCTCAGAATTCCCCAAAGGACGGTGAGCCGGCCGCCCTTGGTGGACAGCGCCCCGTATTTCACCGCGTTCGTCGTCAGCTCGTGCAGCGCCAGCGCGAACGTTTCCGCGGCCTTCTCCTTCAGAAGGACCGGCGGCCCGCCGACCTGCACCGATTTCCCGTCGGGATCGTTGCTGGCGGCGAGCTCGTCCCGGACCAGCTCGTCCAGCCGCACGCCCTCCACGCCGCGGTTGGCGAGCAGGCCCTGGGTCCGGGCCAGGGCGTCGATCCGGCCGCCGAGCCGGTGGCGCAGATCCTGGAGGTTCTCCGCCCCGTCCAGGGACCGGCGCGTGATCGAGCGCACGACGGCGAGGATGTTCTTCACCCGGTGCTGCAATTCCGCCACCAGCAGGTACTGCTGCCCCTGGGCCCGCCGCCGGTCGTCGACGTCCTGGAAGACGCCCAGCAGGTGCTCCTCGGTCCTGCCGCCGCTGAACCTGACCCAAAGCTCCTTTCCGTTCACCACGAAACGGGCCTCCGCATCCAGCGGCCCTTCGCCCTCCATCGCGCGGTCGAAGGCATGGGCCAGCCCCTCCCGGTCGTCGGCATGAACGGCGGAGAGCAGGGAAGCCAGCGTCGTCGGCGGCGGGTAGCCGAAGATCTGCTCGAAGCCTTCGGAATGGGCGAAGCGGCGGAAGGCCAGGTCCAGGTCCCAGGTGACGATGCGCGCGGCCGAGGTGGCCAGCCGGGCACGCTCCTCCGACGCGCGCAGGGCTTCCTGCGCACGGGTGGTGCTGGTGATGTCGAGGAAGGTCAGGACGGCGCCGGCGATGAAGTTGTTCACGCTGCGGTAGGGCAGCACGCGCACCAGGTATCGGCTGCCGCCCTCGGCACCGATCTCGCGCTCCATGGTGGTCAGCGTGCGAAGCACGCGCCGCAGGTCGCCGACCATCTCGGGATAGGGCACGCGCGAGGCGATGTGGGTGATCGGCCGGCCGAGGTCGTTGTCGATGAGGTGGAAGACCTCGGACATGCTGGGCGTGAAGCTCTTCACGCGCAGGTCGTTGTCGAGGAAGAGGGTGGCGATCTGCGTGGATTCCAGCAGGTTCTTGAGGTCGCTGTTGGCCCGGGCCAGCTCGCCGACGCGGTGCGCCAGCTCGCCGTTCACGGTGTGCAGTTCCTCATTGACCGATTGCAGCTCCTCCTTCGAGGTCTCCAGCTCCTCGTTGGCGGATTGCATCTCCTCGTTGATCGACTGGTATTCCTCGTTGGAGGATTTCAGCTCCTCGTTGGTGCTCTCCAGCTCCTCGATGGTCGCCTGCAGGCGGTCCTTGGTAATGCGGAGCTCGCCCTCGAGCCGCATGACATGCTCGTCCCTGAGGATGGCGGGGTCGCGCACCGCCTCGTCCGGATCGCCGCTCGCCTCCGGGCCGTAGTCGTGGAACACCACCACGAAGTTCATCGGCTCCTGCGGCGTCTCGGCCAGGGGCTCGACCGTGAGGCCGACGCGGCGTGCCTCCTCCTCCTGCCCCATCCGCAGCTGAGCGACCCGCGCCGGCTTTCGGTCCGTCGCGACGCGCAGCAGTGCCGCGCGCAGGTCGAGCCGCAGGTCGCGATGAACGAGGTTCAGCAGGTTGAGGTTGGCCACGCCGCTGCTGGGATCGAGGAAGGGCCCGGTGCGGCCGGAAAAGTTCAGCACCTGGTACTCGGAATCCGCGACGACATAGGCCGGCGCGTGGCGCTCCACCAGTCGCTCCGCCCGCTTGCCGAGGGTCCCGCTCGGGAAGGCCCGCACCGGCGCCGGCACCTCGCCGAGGCGTCGGGGCTCCAGCCGCGCGGAGAGGGGGAATTCGGGGAGCACCCGTGTGGCCGTCTGCAGCCGGCGGAAGATCCGATGCTTGCGGTCCAGCGGCTGGAACAGCTTCACGTGGCGCGTGATGTTCTCCGATGGCCCCAGGAAGAGAAAGCCGCCCGGCTGGAGCGAGAAGTGGAACAGCGGGATGACCCGGTCCTGAAGTTCGCCGTTGAGATAGATCAGCAGGTTGCGGCAGGAGACGAGATCGATGCGGGAGAAGGGGGCGTCCTTGATGACGTTGTGCGCGGAGAAGATGCACATCTCCCGCAGGTCCTTGTGGATGGCATAGGTGCCGCCCTCCTTCACGAACCATCTGGCGAGCCGCTCCGGCGCGACATCCTTCTCGATGGCCTGCGGATAACGGCCGGTGCGCGCCACCGCGAGTGCCCGGGCATCGATGTCGGTCGCGAAGATCTGCACATGCGGCGGCGTGTCGAGCCGGGTCATCGCCTCGCGCAGCAGCATGGCCAGCGAATAGGCCTCCTCGCCGGTGGCGCAGCCCAGCACCCAGACGCGGAGCGTGTCGGCCGTCGTCTTGCCGGCGAGCAGCTCCGGAATCACCTCGCGCTCCAGGGTCCCGAACTCGACGGGGTCGCGGAAGAATTGCGTGACCCCGATCAGCAGGTCCTGAAAGAGATCCTGGGCCTCGTTCGCATCGTTGCGCAGGCGCGCGACATAGGTGTCCAGGTCGTCGAGGCGCAGGACGTGCATGCGGCGCTGGATGCGGCGGAGGAAGGTGTTGGACTTGTAGCCGTGGAAGTCGTGGCCCGTCCGGTTGCGCAGGATGGTGGAGATGGCCGGCAGCCGGCTCTCGCCGTCCTCGATCACATGGGTGATCTCGCGCGCCAGGTCGAGCTCGCGGAGGTGGCCGATATGCGCCGCGAGGCGACGGGGAATGTCGGTCAGCTCCGCGTGCACGTCGGCCATTCCGGCCGGCCCGGCCGGCTCGCTCCTCTCGATGTGCTCCTGGCCGGGCTCCAGCTCCGCCAGGACGAGGCCGCCGCAGGCCTTCATGCGCGCCACGCCGATGCTGCCCGCCTCGGGCGAGGCCCGCAGGATCACCGCGGCCCCAGCCTCGCGCTGCTGCTCGGCCAGCGAGATCAGGAAGGTGTCCACCGTGCCGCGATGGCCAGGCTTCTGCTGCGCCTCGACCAGGCGCAGATGGCCGTCTTCGACGGTGGCGATCAGGCCGATGGGGGCCACGTAGATCTTGTCGGCCTCGAGCTTCCGGCCGTCCGCCGCGATCTGCGCCGACGGCCCGGGACCGCGGTTCAGGCTCTCGACGAGGGCGTCGACATCGAGGGCCTCCCGCGATTCGGAGACGATGACGAAGGCCGCGCCGCTGTCCCGCGGCGTGGCGGCGAAGAGCGCGACCAGCGGCTGGAAGGTGGCGGCATAAGCCCCCAGCCCCACCACCGCGATCGGCTCCGCGAGCCTGGCCTCCTCTTCGTCCACGCCGGCACTCCTCGCTCAGGCCGCGGATAATATGCTCTTTCCGGGCCGGCGCCTAAACCTCATCGGCCTCGGCCAGCGGCGCCGCCCGCAGGTCGAGGGTCGCGGCGCGGCGCAGCGTGGCGGCGTAGCCTGTATATTCGGCGGCGCGGGCCTCGTAGAGCTCGGCGACGGCGGACCGGCCCGCCTCTCGCGCGTCGCGGGCCATGCGGGAGACGAGCTCGACCCGCTCCTCCATCATGCGCATCGCGAGTCGCAGGGCCTCGCCGACACCTGAATCCCCCGAGGCGATCACCGACTTCGCCGTGAAGGCATGGCCGATCTGGCAGCGGAAGCGCAGGGGCTTGCCGCCTCTCACCTCGGACAGCACGCCCTGGCAGTGCGGGCAGCTCAGCGCGACGGGCTCGGCCAGCTTGCGGAGCTGGTCGGAACC
>JAQGHZ010000743.1 GCA_028291485.1 Rubritepida sp.
GCGGCGTCGAAGCCGGAGCAGAGCGCGAGCACGCCCTCGCGGATGGCCTCCTGTTCGGGGGTGAGGGCGAAATCCATCAGCGCAGCACGTCCAGCACTTCCGGGAAGACGCGCTGATAGGCCTCGCCGTAGCTCATCCTGATGCCGGCGTTGCGGCCGCCCTGCTGGCCGCGGTTCATCGCGACGCGCTCGTAATAGCCCCAGAGATGCGTCTGCGCCGGCAGGCATTCGAAGGCCTTGCGCTTGGTCTCCCACACGCTGTCGATGTTCAGGATCACATCCGGCTTGAAGCCGCACATCTCGGTCTGGTGCGGCTCGAACATATAGACCTGCGGCGCGCGGTACACCGCGTCCGGACCGGGCTTGTGGCCCGCCGCCTGCGCCACGATCCGCGCCGCCTGGGCGAACTGGTTCGCCGCCGGATGGTCAAGGTTGTAGGGATCGTTCATGGCGTGGGTCAGCACGAATTCCGGCCGCAGCGCGCGGTAGGTGTCCACCAGCCGGTCCAGCATCGCTGATGTCGTGACCAGCGGATAGTCGCCGGCATCGTAGAACTCGATCGACGCACCGAGGATTCCGGCGGCCGCCTCGGCCTCGTCCTTCCGCCCAGCCTTCACGATCTCCAAGGTGGCGCCCGGCTTGGCCCAGGCGCCCTGGCTCTCGCCGCGCTCGCCGAAGGCCAGGCACACGATGTGCACCTTGTGCCCGGCCTTGGCGTGCAGCGCGATCGCCCCGCCCGCGCGCCAGACGAAATCCCCCGGATGCGCGGTGACCACGAGCACGTTCGGCATGTTCCACTCCCTCAATTCGGTGGCCCGAAACTAGAAGCGCCGCCCAGACCCGGCAACCGGCCCCCTTTGCAAGCGCGCCGCCTTGGGCGAGCCTTGCACCCATCAAGGGAGTGTCCGCACGACTATGGCCAAGTTCCGCCTCGCCTATTACGGCTTCGTACCCCACCCGATGTTCCTGGAAACCTGCGCCAAGGATCCCGATCTCGAGGTCATCCATATCCCGCTCGAGGCCAGCACGGCCGAGGCGGTGCAGACCCTCTCCTCCTGCCACGGCTACTACGTCATGGCCTCCCGCGACGAGCTGCCCCTGCCGCTGCACGTGCATGCGGAGTTGCTGGGGAAGCTTCCCAACCTGCTGGTGGCCGCGAGCTATGGCGCCGGCTACGACCCGCTCGACCCCATCGCCTGCACCGCGGCCGGCGTGGCCCTCGTCAACCAGGCCGGCGGCAATGCCGAGGGCGTGGCCGAGCACGCCGTCGGCATGATGCTCGCCTGCCTCAAGCGCATGCCCGAGGCGCACGCCGCCATGATCGGCGGCACCGCCCAGAACCGCGCCACCCTGATGGGCCGCGAGCTGCGCCACCGCACCGTGGGCCTGGTCGGCAGCGGCAATGTCGGCACCCGCGTGGCGGAAATCTGCCGCCTCGCCTTCGGCTGCAAGGTGATCGCGGTCGACCCCTATCTCGATGCCGAGACCATGAAGGCACGCGGCGTCACCAAGGTCGACATGGAGACGCTGCTGGCCGAGGCCGATGTGGTCAGCCTGCACTGCCCCCTCACACCCGAGACGCGCGGCACGATCAATGCCGCGGCCTTCGCGAAGATGAAGAAGGGCGTGGTCTTCGTCACCACCGCGCGCGGCTCCATTCACGACGAGGACGACCTGCTGGCCGCGCTGAACTCCGGCCACGTCGCCAGCGCCGGCCTCGACGTCTGGGAGCTGGAGCCGCCGCCCACGGACCACCCGCTGCTGCACCACCCGGCCGTGATCGCCAGCCAGCACACCGCCGGCGTCACGAACGAGAGCCGCGCCAACATCACGAAGATCGCGGCGCTCGCCTTCTCGGACCTTGCCGCGGGGAGGATGCCGCCGCGCATCGTCAATCCGGAGGTGAAGCCCAGGTTCGCGGCCCGCTATGCCGCAGCTTTCGGGACGCACCTCAGGGAAGACTGAGGGGCGTCGCCCCTCACGCTCCCCGCGCCGCCCGTCGCAGGACGGCGCAGAGACGCGAAAAGCTCAGCCAGAAGCCGCCATGGCCGGGCGCGTCGTCCGGCTTGCCATTCACCACAGGCTCGCCCCGGCGCAACAGGCCGAGCCGCGCCTCCATCCGCCCGCGCATGTTCTCCAGGAACGCATCGGTGGCCGAGAGATACTGCTCCATCAGCTCGGCCACGATCTCGATCTCCACCGAGGCGCGACCCTCCGTGGTGAAGCGCTTCAGCCAGCGCGTCTCGCCCAACAGGGTCAGGTGCAGCCGGTGCAGTTCGGCCAGATGCCGCGTGCAGCGGATGCGCGTCTCCCTGACATCGTCGTCCATGGCGTGTCCTCCGCCATGGAGTATCGGAGCAAAACCTTAACCGGGACTTGCCATCACGAGCCGGACCAGCCGCTCCAGCTTCGGATCGCGCAGGCCCAGGGAGGCAAGCTGGCTCGCCGTGTTGACCAGGTAGTCGCGATTCAGCCCCGCCTGCCCGCGGCCCCGCGCGATCGCCGCCGCGGTGCTCGCCTCGCAGGGCCGGCAATAGGCCGGATGCGCCCTATCAGCGACATAGGCGATGCCCCGAACCACCCGCCCGGAGCCCAGCCGCAGGTTCATCACCCGGCAGTGATACACTTTGTCGCCATTGAGGTTCTCGCGCGCCTCCAGGTAGTCCAGCACCTCCGGCGCATCCGCCGCCGCCACCCGGAAGGCCACGCCCCGGCAGCT
>JAQGHZ010000750.1 GCA_028291485.1 Rubritepida sp.
TGCCGCTCCGCCTGACGGCGGCGCAGGGGCTGGAGCGTGCCATCTCCTCCGCCGGTGGCCTGCGTTTCGGGGCGATCGACGCCCGTTTCATGCTGCGCGCCCGCCCCGGCACCTTCGCCGCCGGAGAGATGCTGGACTGGGAGGCGCCCACCGGCGGCTACCTGCTCCAGGCCTGCTTCTCCACCGGGACCGCCGCCGCGGGCGGCGTGATCGATTGGCTCGCCAGCCGAGGGGCTTGACCGGGAGTGCCGCGCGAACCCGTCAGACTAACGCCCCCCGGGGAAAACTCCCCTCCGATGAACCGTCCCTGTCCTTCCTGGACAAGCTCCGCCGCGGGGAGCTGCTGCGGCCGGATTCGATCCGGGAACTCGTCCTGCTGATGGAAGGGGAGCGGACGCCGCGCCGTCTGCTGGCGGGCTTGCCGGAGGGCGTCCGCTTCGCGCTTTAACGGCGGATGAGCCCGCTCGGGATCAGGGCGAACTGGCGGCCGGTCACGGGGATCGGCGCGGCGCGATAGGCGTCGAGCCCGCGCCCGCGGCCGGCACCGGCGGCCGAAAGCACCGCGGCGCGCTCGGCCCGGTTTGAGAGCGACAGCGCGACGGGCGGCCGCGTCCCGGCCAGCGCGAGATCCTGCCCGGCGCGCGCCTGCTCGGCCGGCCAGGCGGCCTGGACGCGGGCGCGATAGGCCTGGGCCAGCTCGGGCGTCTGGGAATGATAGTGGCCGGCGGCGACCATCCAGTCCGCCCGGGTGGACTGCAACTCCGTGAGGAAGCGCGCCGCATAGCGCGCATTGGCCGAGGGATCGAAGGCCTCCTCCAGATTCGCGAAGGCCCGGGGATGATGATGCAGGTTTACCTGCATGCAGCCGACGTCGATGATCCGGACGCCGCGGCCCTGCAATTCCCGCACGGCGGCAATCGCTGCCTCCCTGGTCGGGAAGAATTGGCCGCGTCCCTCGGCATTCAGGGTCCAGGGCCAGGGACCGGCCACGCCCGTCTCCGGGTTGCGGCGGCCCGATTCCACCCGCCCGATGGCCTGCAGCAATCCGGCGGGAATGCCGGCGTCGCGCTCGGCCTGGGCGATGGCGGCCCGGCATTGCAGGGTGGGATCGGGCGCCAGGGCAGGTTGGGACCGGCCGTGCCCAGGGATCAGCGCGGTGAGGATGAGAAGCAGGAGGGCAGGGGTCCGCATGCGCTCCCTGGGGCAAGGGCCGTGCCACGGACCTCTCGCCGAGCCCTGCGTCCCAGGAATGCTGCAATGCAAAATATCGCTTGCATGCGAGCGATCTCCCGCCTATATCTCCCTTCGGCGGCAAGGACTTCGGTCCTTGCCTGCTTTCTTGGACGTTTCCTCCCTAAACTTGGCGGCCCAGCAATGGGTCGCCACTTTTTTTGCGCGGACGTCGGGCGCCCTCAGCTCAGCGGCACGGCCACGTGGTGCATGTAGCCCGGCCGCCGCATCAGCCGTCCATACCACGCCTCAAGCTGCGGCATGGGCCTGCGCGCGATCGGAAGGCTCAGCCAGCGATGGATCTGCGGGCCGAGCACCACATCCGCCAGCGTCGGCGCCGGACCCGCGACGAAATCGCTCCCGGCCACGGCCGAATCCACCATCCCCCACAGCCATTCCGCCTCGTCGCGCGCGGCGGCGATGGCCTTCAAGTCCGGCTTCTCCTCCGGCGTGCGGATCAGCCCGAGGAAGAGCGTGGTCATCGGCGGGCCCAGATGCCCGAGCTGCCCTCTCGCCCCGGTTGCGGAGAGGGCCACGAAGCGGGACAAGGAGGCATGCAAGGCTCCCTCCTGGTCCTGGTGCTCTCGCTGGTCGCCCCGCTCTTCGCGAAGGGATCGGAGGGCTGGTTCGGCCTGGCCCCCTGCGAGCTCTGCCTCTGGCAGCGATGGCCCTACTGGGTCGCGGCCGGCTTCGCGGCGCTCTCCCTGGTCGTGGCGCGGCGGACGATGCTGCGGCTCGCCGGCCTCGCCGCCGCCGCCTCGGCCGCCGTGGCGGCCTTTCACCTCGGTGTCGAATGGGGCTGGTGGCCTTCGCCCCTGGCCGGCTGCCAGGTGCCGACCTCCCTGGGCGGGGCGTCGGTCGACGATCTCATGCGGGCGCTCGCGCCTGCCCCCTCCAAGCCCTGCGACCTGCCGGCCTTCCTGATCCCGGGGCTGCCCCTTTCGATGGCCGGGATGAACCTCTTCTACGGCCTCTTCGTCGCCATCCTGGCCTGGAGCTTCGCCCGCAAGGAGCCTCGCGCATGACCACGCCCCGCCGCTACCTCGAGGAGGTCATCCGCGTCGACCACGCCGGCGAGTACGGCGCCAAGCGCATCTACCAGGGCCAGCTCGCCATCCTGCGCGGCACCCGCCACGGCCCGATCATCGAGCACATGCAGGAGCAGGAGCAGGAGCACCTCGACACCTTCTCCCGCCTGATCGCCGAGCGTCGGGTGCGGCCGACCGCGCTGCTGCCCTTCTGGCATGTCGCCGGCTTCGCGCTGGGCGCAGCCACGGCCGCCATGGGCTACCGCGCCGCCATGGCCTGCACCGTCGCCGTCGAGGAGGCCATCGACGAGCACTACCAGGAGCAGGAGGCCACCCTCGGCGAGGACGAATCGGCGCTGAAGGCCAACATCGCCCGATTCCGCGCCGAAGAGCTGGAGCACCGCGACATCGGACTCGCCAACGAGGCCGAGCTGACCCCCGCTTACCGGCTGCTCTCGGCCGCCATCAAGCTGGGCTGCAAGGTGGCGATCAAGGTGGCCGGGAAGGTCTGATTTTCCAGGGAATGCGCCGCTTAAAGGCTTCCGTAACCCTTTGGCACGATCCTTGCCTTGACCCCCCCGGGTCCGCCCCCCATAGAAGTCGTGTGGATCAAGCTCCCTTGCCGGCATCGGCTCCCTCATTGGCTCCCCCATCGACGCTTTCCAGCCTCGAGACAGCCCGTCGCGTCCTGAACCTCGAAGCGCAGGCGCTTGCCGCGATGTCGGCCGGCCTCGACGAGGGGTTCGACCGCGCCGTGCTGGTGCTCGCGGGCGCCACGGGCCGAGTCGTCGTCTCCGGCATGGGCAAGTCGGGCCATGTGGGGCGCAAGATCGCCGCCACCATGGCCTCCACCGGCACGCCGGCGCAATTCGTCCATCCGGGCGAGGCCAGCCATGGCGACCTCGGCATGATCGTCCGCGGCGACGCGGTGCTGGCCATCTCCAATTCCGGCGAGACGGCCGAACTCGGCGACCTCGTCGCCCATGCGCGGCGATTCGGCATCCCGCTGGTCGCGATCGTGGGGCGCGAGGGCAGCTCACTCGGCCGTGACGCCGATATCGCGCTGGTCCTGCCGGCAGCCGAGGAGGGCTGCCCCAACGGGCTGGCCCCCACCACCTCCACCACCATGCAGATGGCCATGGGCGACGCGCTCGCCGTGGCGCTGCTGGAGCGGCGCGGCTTCGGCCCCGAGGATTTCCGCGTCTTCCACCCGGGCGGCAAGCTCGGCGCGCGGCTGCTGCGCGTCTCCGACATCATGCACGGCCCCGACGAGGTGCCGCTGGCCCCACAGAGCCTTTCCATGTCCGAGGGACTCGTGGCCATGACGGCCAAGCATTTCGGTTGCCTCGGCATCGCCGACGCCGACGGGAAGCTGGTCGGCGTGATCACCGACGGCGATCTGCGGCGCGCGCTGCGCTCCGGCTTGGGCGACGGGCTGCTCGCGCGGCCCGTCAGCGAGGTCATGACCAACCAGCCGCGCACCACCCGGCCGGAGGTTCTGGCCGTCGAGGCGCTGCGGATCATGAACGAGGGCGCCATCACGGCGCTCTTCGTAGTGGACGAATCGCGGCGGCCGGTCGGCATGCTGCATATCCACGACCTGCTGCGCCTGGGGGTCGCCTAGATGGTGTCGCGGAGATGAGCGAGAAGGTGCATCGCGCCGATTTCCGCGCGCCGCAGCCCGAGCGCCGGCGGGTGCTGATGCCGTCCCGCGCGCGCGAGGTTCCGAGCGCGGGCTCCATCCACCGCCGCCACCGCCTGGTGCAGGCGATGAAGTTCCTCCTGCCGCTGGCGGCGGCCGGGCTGCTGGCGCTGCTGCTGCTCTGGCCGGAACTCGAGGGGCGGGACGGGCGGCTGTCCTTCCGCCGCGGCCCGGCGCTGGTGCCCGAGGCGCTGCAGCTCGTGGCGCCCCGCTTCCAGGGCATCGACGAGCTGGGACGGCCCTACACCATCACCGCGCGCGTCGGGCGCCAGATCGGCCAGGAGGAGGTGATGCTCCTCGACCAGCCGCGTGCCGACATCCTGCTGAACGACGGCGCCTGGGTCTATGTCGAGGCCGACAACGGCCGCTACGACAAGCCGGCGCAGCATCTCGACCTCGAGGGTAACGTGCGGATCTTCCACGATAGCGGCATGCTGTTCCGCACCGAGCAGGCCTCGGTGCAGATCGACCAGGGCAGTGCCGACGGCGATCGGGCGACGCAGGCGCAGGGCTCCTTCGGCACCATCGAATCCGAGGGCTTCCGGCTCCGCGACCGGGGTGCGGTGATGATCTTCACCGGCAAGGCGCATGCCGTGCTCGAGGGACGCCAGCGATGAGGGCCCTGCTCCCCGTCCTGCTGCTGCTGCCGGCACTGGCCGCGGCCCAGGGCATCGACATGTCCCAGGGCGGGCCCACGGACATCACGGCCGATGACGGCATCGAGTGGCGGCAGAACGACCAGGTCGTGATCGCGCGCGGCAATGCGAAGGCGGTGCGCGACGGCACGACGGTCGACGCGGCCCGGCTGCTCGCCCGCTACCGGCCGCAAGGCGGGCAGCAGGCCCAGCCGCAGCAGCCTGCCCAGCCCGGCGAGAGCCCGCTTTCCGGCGGCAACGAGATCTGGCGCATGGAGGCGGAGCAGAACGTCCGCATCTCCACCGCGACCGACGTCGCCGCGGGCGACCGCGCGGTCTACGACATGGACCAGGCGGTGCTGGTGCTGACGGGCCGGAACATCAGCTACACCACGCCGCAGCACGTCATCACCGCGCGCGACAGCCTGGAATACTGGAGCCAGCGGCGCATGGCGGTGGGGCGCGGCAGCGCGCTCGTCGTGACCCAGGACGGGCGGCGCATCACCGCCGACACGCTGGTGGCCTACATGCTCGAGGATCCGCCGGCCGGCGCCCCGCCCACGGCGGCCGGCGCCCCGGCGGGGCAACCCGTGTCCGTCCGCGTGCCGACGCAGGCACGGCCGGGCACCGAGGGCACGCAGGGCCCGCCGCCCGGCCAGGGCCGCGTCGACCGTGTCGAGCTCTTCGGCAATGTCGAGATCCGCACCGAGACCGAAGTGGTTCGCGGCGACCGCGGTGTCTATTCCGCCGCCACCGGCCTCGCCCGCGTGCTCGGCAACGTCCGCATCACCCGCGGCGAGAACCACGTGAACGGCCGTGAGGCGCTGGTGAACCTGAACACCGGCGTGTCGCGCATCATCTCGCAGCCCGGCCAGCGCGTGCAGGGGCTGATCGTCCCGGGATCCCAGGGAGCCAACCAGGACGTGGGGTTGCCCGGCGCGAACGCCACCACGCCTCGTCCGGCCCGGCCCGGCGCTTCGGCCCCGGCGACGACACCACCCGCGACGACATCACCCGCGACGCCACCCCGGGGAACGCCCCCCCAAGGAACGCCACGTTGAACAAGGCCGGCCCCACTGTCATCGCCGTCAAGCCTGAGCTCACTGCCTTCGAAGGCACGGGCGGGCTGATCGCGACCGGCCTCGGCAAGCGCTACAAGAAGCGGCCCGTGGTGCGGAACGTCTCGATCTCGCTGAAGCGCGGCGAGGCGGTCGGGCTGCTCGGCCCCAACGGCGCCGGCAAGACCACGACCTTCTACATGATCACCGGCCTCGTGCAGCCCGACGAGGGCACGGTGACGATGGACGGCTCCGACGTCACGCGGCTGCCCATGTACCGCCGCGCGCGCCTCGGCCTGGGCTACCTGCCGCAGGAGGCCTCGATCTTCCGCGGCCTGACGGTGGAGGAGAACATCCGCGCGGCGCTCGAGGTGGTCGAGCCCATGCGCGACCGCCGCGAGCAGATGCTGGACAGCCTGATGGCCGAGTTCGGCATCTCCCATCTGCGCCGCGCGCCGGCGCTGGCGCTCTCGGGCGGCGAGCGGCGGCGCTGCGAGATCGCACGCGCCCTGGCGACGCACCCGTCCTACATCCTGCTCGACGAGCCGCTGGCCGGCATCGACCCCATCGCCGTCTCCGAGATCCGCGACCTCGTGAAGCACCTCAAGGACCGCGGCATCGGCGTGCTCA
>JAQGHZ010000760.1 GCA_028291485.1 Rubritepida sp.
GGATTGAAGTCCAAGGGGCATCCGATCGGCGCGACCGGCGTTTCCATGCACGCCCTCGCCGCGATGCAGCTCACCGGCGAGGCGGGCGACATGCAGCTCCCCAAGGCCGATCGGGCCGGCGTGTTCAACATGGGGGGAGCCGCCGTCGCCAACTATGTGAGCATTCTCGAACGCGCCTGAGGCGCGGAGGGCCCGTACCGTGCGGATGGATAACGAGCGCGAGAGCGCGAATCTCGAGGACCGCCGCGGCGGTGGCTATGGCGGCGGCGGCGGTCGGGGCATCTCCATCGGCGGCGCCGGCGGGATCGGCGGGCTGGGCCTGGTCGCGGTCGTCATCATCTCCCTGCTCTTCGGCGTGGACCCGAGCACGATCCTGGGCGGGCTAGAGGGCGGTGGCGCTCCCTCGCCCGGCTACCAGCAACAGCAGGCCCGTGGCCCCGCCCCGCCGCAGGAGGACGCGTCGGCCCGCTTCGTCAGCCGCGTGCTGGCCAGCACGGAGGATGTCTGGACCGCCGAATTCCAGCGCCAGGGCCGGCAGTACGCGGCGCCCCGGCTCGTGCTCTTCTCGGGCGCCGTGCAGTCGGGCTGCGGCGCGGCGCAATCGGCCATGGGCCCCTTCTACTGCCCCAACGATCGGCGCGTGTATCTCGACCTCTCCTTCTTCCGCGAGATGTCGCAGCGGCTCGGCGCGCCGGGCGATTTCGCGCAGGCCTATGTCGTCGCGCATGAGGTCGGCCATCACGTGCAGAACCTGCTCGGCATCCTGGGCCGCAATCAGCAGGCGCAGCAGGCCAACCAGCGCGACGCCAACGCCATCTCCGTCCGCACGGAGCTGATGGCGGACTGCTTCGCCGGCTACTGGGCCCGGCGCGCCGACGAGATGCGCCAAATCCTGGAGCAGGGCGACATCGAGGAAGGCATGGGCGCGGCCGCCGCGGTGGGCGACGACCGGCTGCAGTCCCGCAGCGGGCGCGGTCAGGTCGTGCCGGAGACCTTCACCCATGGCAGCAGCGCCCAGCGCGTGCAGTCGTTCAAGACGGGGATGGCGGCCCAGGATCCGGGAGCCTGCATCAACCGGCGTTGATCAGGAATCCCCGGTCGCGCCGGTGAGGCGCACCAGCTCCTCCATCTGGATCACGTCCTGGCGCTGCATCTCGGCCATGGCCGCGGCGTCGCCGCCGACCGGGATGTAGCCCAGCCCCTCCAGACGCTCGCGCGTGCGCGGCGTCCGCACCGCCTGCGCGATGGCCGAGGACATGCGCTGGACGACGGGCTGCGGCAGGCCGGCCGGGCCGAAGATGCCGATCCAGCTGCTGAAGTTGTAGCCGGGCACCGTCTCGGCGATGGCCTGGAGGTCCGGCAGGCTCGGCATGCGCTCCGGCCGCGTCGTGCCGAGCGGGCGGACCTGCTCCGAGCGCACGAAGCTCAGCGACTCCGCCAGCGGCGCGAAGATCACGTGAAGTCGTCCCGCGATCAGGTCCGCCATGGCCGGCGCTCCGCCGCGATAGGGGACATGGGTGAACTGCACGCCCGCGCGCTGCTCGAACAGCGCGCCGGCGAAATGCTGCGTGCTGCCCGGCCCGGCGGTGCCCATGTTCAGCTTGCCGGGATTGGCCTTCGCATGGGCGATGAATTCCGGGAGGGTCCGCACCGGCACGGAGGGGTGCACGGCGAGCAGCGCGCCGCTCACCAGGACGAGCGAGACCGGCGTGAAGTCGCGGACGACGTGGAAGCCCATGTTGCGGAACAGGAACTGGTTCGTCGCATGCGTGCCCACCGAGGCGACGACAAAGGTGTAGCCGTCCGGCGCGCTGCGGGCCACGAATTCGGAGGCGATATTGCCCGAGGCGCCGACGCGGTTCTCGACCACCACGGGCTGCCCGAGCAACCCTGAGATGCCGTCCGCCAGCACTCGGCCCGAGCTGTCGGTGCTGCCGCCGGCCGCGAAGCCCACGACGAAGCGGATCGGTCGGTCGGGATTCCAGCTGGCCTGCGCGCCGGCGAGCGCGGGGAGAAAGGGCGTGGCGGCGAGGCCTCGCGCGAAGTCGCGACGGTTCATGTGATCATTTCCTCCGAACCGGGGAGTTCTCCCCTGATGTCCGGAGCATAGGGCGCCGTGGTCCGGCCCCGCCAGACAATCCCGCCGGGATTCTAGTCCCGCCCTTCCTCGACGGCATGGCAGGCGACCATCGCGTCGTTCGCCGGCTTCATGACGGGCACCTCCACCCGGCACCGCTCGTTGGCGAGCGGACAGCGCGGATGGAAGGTGCAGCCCGGCGGCGGCGTGATCGGGCTCGGCACCTCGCCGCCGACGGGGATGCGCTGGCGCCCGGTCATCTCCAGGTCCGGGATCGCCTCCATCAGCGCGCGCGTATAGGGGTGGCGCGGCCGCTCGAAGAGGGATTCCGCCGGCGAGAGCTCCACCAGCTTGCCGAGATACATCACGCCGATGCGGTCGCTCACCTGCCGCACGACGGCCAGGTTGTGGCTGATGAAGAGGTAGGTCAGCCCGAGCCGCGTCTGCAGCTCCTTCATCAGGTTCAGAATCTGCGCCTGCACCGAGACGTCCAGCGCCGAGGTCGGCTCGTCGCAGACCAGGAATTCCGGGTTGGAGCTGAGCGCGCGCGCGATGGAGATGCGCTGGCGCTGCCCGCCCGAGAATTCGTGCGGATACTTTTGCCCGTCCAGCGGCGAGAGGCCGACCTGGGTCAGCAACTCGCCCACGCGGGCCAGGATGGCCTTCTTGTCCTTCAGCAATTTGAAGGCGCGGATCGGCTCGGCCACGATGTCCACCACGCGCCAGCGCGGGTTCAGCGAGGCGTAGGGATCCTGGAAGATCATCTGCATGCGGCTGCGCTGCGCGGAATCCGCACGCGCCTCCGCCAGGTCCTGCCCGTCGAAGAGCACCCTGCCGAAGCTCGGCCTGTAGAGGCCCACGACGAGCCGCGCGACGGTCGACTTCCCGCAGCCGGATTCACCGACGAGGCTGAGGGTGGTGCCCGTCGGGATGTCGAAGGAGATGCCGTCCACGGCACGCAGGGTGCGCCGCCTCTCGCGCGCGATGAGGCGCTGGAGGATGGGCTTCGAGACGTCGAAATGCCGCGCGACGTTCTGCACCTCGAGCATCGGGGCGCTACCGGCGACGCTCATGCCGGCGCCCCCTCGGCATAGAGCCAGCAGGCGGCGCGGGTGGTGCCCGCATCCATCAGCTCCGGCCGGTCGACGAGGCAGCGGTCGAAGACCTTCGGGCAGCGCGGGTTGAAGGCGCAGCCCCTGGGAATGGCTGACAGACGCGGCATGGCGCCGTCGATCTGCGCCAGCCGCTCCACGCGCCGGTCGAGCGGCGGGATCGAGCCCATCAGCCCCTGGGAGTACGGATGCCGCGCATGGCGCACCAGCTGGCGCACGGGGCCGATCTCGCTGATCCGGCCGGCATACATCACGGCGACGCGGTCGGCAGTCTCGGCGATGACGCCCATGTCGTGCGTCACCAGCATCATCGCCGTGCCCTTCTCGCGCGCGAGCGTCTTCAGCATGGCGATGACCTGCGCCTGGATGGAGACGTCCAGCGCCGTCGTCGGTTCGTCGGCGACGATGAGCTTCGGCTCGGCGCACAAGGCGAGCGCGATCACCACGCGCTGCCGCATGCCGCCGGAGAACTCGTGCGGATAGGAGTCGATGCGCTCGCGCGCGGCGGGGATGCCGACCAGCTCCAGCCAGCCGATCGCCTTCTCGCGCGCCTCGCCGGGGCCGACGGGCAGGTGCGTGGTGATCGTCTCCACGAGCTGCCGGCCGATGGTGTAGAGCGGGTTCAGCGTGGTCAGCGGATCCTGGAAGATCGCGCCGATCTGCCGGCCGCGGATGCGCCGCATCTTCTCGTAGGGCAGGTTGTCGATGCGCTGGCCTTCGAGGAGGATCTGCCCGGACGCGATGCGCCCCGGCGGCTCCAGCAGCCCGATGATGGCCGCCCCCGTCATCGATTTTCCCGCACCGCTCTCGCCGACGACGCCGAGCACCTCGCCCGGCGCGATGTCGAAGGAGACGTCGTCCAGCGCCACCAGCGTGCCGCGGCGGGTCGGGAACTCGACCCGGAGGTTCTTCACTTGCAACAGCGACATCAGCGGAGCTTCGGATTGAGGGCGTCGCGCAGCCAATCGCCCAGCAGGTTGACGGAGAGCACCATCACGATCAGCGCAATTCCGGGAAAGATCGCGATCCACCACTCGCCGCTGAACAGGAAGTCGTTGCCGATGCGGATGAGGGTGCCGAGCGAGGGCTGGGTCGGCGGCACGCCGACGCCGAGGAAGGAGAGCGTCGCCTCCGAGAGGATCGCGAAGCTGAGGTTCAGCGTCGCGATCACCAGCACCGGGGACATCACGTTGGGCAGCACGTGGCTGCGCATGATGCGCAGCGGCGACAGCCCGATGACGCGCGCCGCCTGCACGTATTCCTTGTTGCGCTCGACCAGCGTGGAGCCGCGCACCGTCCGGGCGAATTGCGGCCAGTTGGAGATGCCGATCGCGAAGATCACCACGAAGAGCGCGATCTGGTCATGCACCTCGCGCGGCACGGCGGCGCGGACCACGCCGTCCACCAGCAGCGCCACGAGGATCGAGGGAAAGGTCAGCTGGATGTCGGCGATGCGCATCAGCAGCGAGTCGATCTTGCCGCCCATATAGCCGGCGACCAGTCCGACGGTGACGCCCACCAGGGTCGAGAAGATCACTGCGCAGAAGCCCACCATCAGCGAGACGCGCGCGCCGTACATGATGGCGGAGAGCATGTCCCGCCCCTGGTCGTCGGTGCCGAGGAAGTAGACCGGATCGCCTTCCGCTTCCCAGGAGGGCGGCTTGAAGGCGTCCATCAGTTGGAGCGAGGCGAGGTCGAAGGGATTGTGCGGCGCGATGAACGACGCGAAGGCCGCACCCACGACGCAGATAAACGCCATGATCGCGGAAACGACCGTGACCGGCGAGCGCCGAAAACTCCACCAGATGTCGGAATCGAAGAAGGCCTTCATCAATGGCCCCTCCCCCGGCCCACGCGAAGTCGGGGGTCCACCGCGTAGTAGAGCAGGTCCACGACCAGGTTGATGGTGACGAAGACGACGGCGATCAACATGAGGTACGCGGCCATGACAGGGATATCGGCCGCGCCGACGCTCTGGATGAAGAGCAGCCCCATCCCCGGCCACTGGAACACCGTTTCCGTCACGATGGCGAAGGCGATGATGGAGCCGAGCTGCAGCCCCGCGATGGTGATCACCGGCACCAGCGTGTTCTTCAGCGCATGGCCGAAATAGATGGAACGGTTCGGCAGGCCGCGGGCGCGGGCGAATTTGATATAGTCGGTGCGCAGCACCTCCATCATCTCGCTGCGCACCAGCCGCATGATGAGGGTGAGCTGCAGCAGCCCCAGCGTGATCGCCGGCAGGATCATCGCCTTGAGGCCCGACAGCGTGAGGAAGCCCGAGCTCCACCAGCCGATCTGCACCACGTCGCCGCGCCCGAAGCTCGGCAGCCAGCCGAGCCAGACGCTGAAGACGAGGATGAGCAGGATGCCGATGAGGAAGGTCGGCAGTGAGACGCCGATCAGGCTGAAGGTCAGCAGGAAGCGGCTCAGCCACGAATGCCGGAAGAGGCCGGTGTAGATGCCCATCGGCACGCCGACGCAGAGCGAGATCATGGCGGCGCAGATGGCGAGCTCCAGCGTGGCCGGCGCGCGTTCGGCGATCAGCTCGGCCACGGGGCGCGAGAGGCGGTAGGACAGGCCGAACTCGCCCTGCAGCGCATTGCCGATGAACTTGGCGAACTGCACGAAGAAGGGCTCGTCCAGCCCCAGGTCGTGCACCAGCGCGATGCGCTGCGCCTCGGTGAAGTCCTGTCCGAGCATGATCGACACGGGATCGCCCACATAGGCGAACATGGCGAAGGAGATGAGCGAGACCACGAACATCACGGGCAGCGCCTGGAGGATGCGGGAGACGATGAAGGAGAACATCAGGCAGACGTCCGGCTGGGTGTTTTGTTCAATTCACCACCGCCCCTTGGAAACAGGGCTGCCTGCTCTCCCTGTACGGGATGCGGTGAGGGCGCTGGAGGACGGTGTCGGGGAGCGGATCCATGGTCCCGCGATCGCCGCTCGCCGCCCGGCGCTGCCTGCGCGCCCGAGCGGTTGCCGGCAACCTCCCCGCCAGCGCCACGGCCATCGCCGCGACCTGCAGCAGTCGCACCATTCCTGTCTCCCGCGGCCGAAACGTTGTACGGCACCGTTTCCGCTATACGGGCTGCTGCGGCTCCGTGGAAGCCTCCTCGCGCTTCCCCGTCGCCCACTCCTTGATGAGCGAATAGCCGATCGCCAGCAGCACCGGGCCCAGGAACAGGCCCAGGAAGCCGAAGGCGAAGACGCCGCCCAGCGCGCCCAGGATGGTCAGCAGCAGCGGCAGGTCGGCGCCGCGCGCGATCAGCCAGGGGCGGATGAAGTTATCGACGGACGAGATGCCGAGCGCGCCGTAGAGCAGCATGAAGACACCCCAGCCGATGCTGCCCGAGGCCATCAGCCAGATCCCCGCCGGCAGCCAGACCAGCGGCGCGCCGACGGGCAGGATGGAGACCACGCCGGCGATCACGCCCAGCAGCACCGACTGCGGCACACCCGAGATCCACAGGCCGATGAAGGTCATGAAACCCTGCACGACAGCGGTGCCCAGTAGCCCATAGACCACGCCGCGCGTCACATTGCCCGTCAGTTCCCACAGCGGCGCCGCGCGCTTGCCCGCCACCTGCTCCAGCAGCGCATAGGCGTTCTTCGCGATCGCGGCGCCGTCCCGGTAGATGAAGAAGGCCAGCAGGATGGCGATCAGCATCTCGGCGATGCCGGAGAGCAGCGCCAGCAGCATGCTCAGGGCCGTCTGGGCGATCGTCCCCGCATAGGGCCGGAACACCGACACCAGCCGCGAGGTGTCGCCCGCCAGGGCCTGCCAC
The DNA here is from genome assembly GCA_028291485.1 of Rubritepida sp. Taxonomy (GTDB): domain Bacteria; phylum Pseudomonadota; class Alphaproteobacteria; order Acetobacterales; family Acetobacteraceae; genus Roseococcus. Next base: position 6,984 of record JAQGHZ010000760.1, read on the forward strand.
CACTCGTTCAGGTATCCGCCGACGAAGGGGATCGAGAGGAAGACGCCGGAGAGGTCCGGCAGGCCCTCGGTGAAGATGCGCTCGATCCACTCGCGGATGCCGTCGATGTCCTCCCGCCGGACGGGCGTGGCGAAGACCAGCGGCAGGCCGATCACCAGGAACTCCACCGTCACCATGATGACCGCGGCCGTGTTGGGGCCGAGCTTCAGCCGGTCGGTCAGCATGCGGTAGGCGGGCCAAGTGCAGAAGACCAGGATCACGGCCCAGAGCAGGGAGGAGATGAAGGGCTTCAGCACGAGGAAGCAGCCAGCCGCGAGGGCGGCCGCTCCGACGAGGGCGACGAGCCGCGCCAGCTGTTCCTTGGAGTCCATCATCAGACCTTTGCCCGGACCCGGTTCGCGCTACAATGCGGTTGTGAACGTCCTCGCACCACCCCG
>JAQGHZ010000773.1 GCA_028291485.1 Rubritepida sp.
CGAGCACGACGGGACAGCGGGCGCGATAGGCCAGCTCCGATTGTGTTTCGCCGGCTGAGCGACTATTGACCGCTCCCAGGCCGCCGCCTACACAGCGGCGCATCGAGCCCGTAGCTCAGCCGGTAGAGCACGTGACTTTTAATCATGGGGTCGTGGGTTCGAGTCCCACCGGGCTCACCATGTATTGCCGGCACTCACCGGAAATCCGAGCAAGCTCTACGATAACCCATTGAGCGCGTGCCTATGCGCGCGAGTTTTCCGGGCCGGGTCGGAACGGTCCTTTATCGACATCGCCCGTCAAGCGCCAGCGCGCCCAAACGGAATCATGGGCGGCCAGGTACACCGTCCGCAGCCCTCGCCCTCCATCGTGCCTCGCCATTGCCGCCTTGGCAGCCGCCTCGGGCAGCCGTTGAGCCTCGGCCAACTGCCCTTACTTAGCCGAGAAGGGGCCCGAGGTGCTGACCCTCCCCCTCCCCACTGCCACGTTCGCGGCGGTGGCAAGGCCTCCGCGCCGTGCCGCAGGATCTAGCCGAGCGCGTCGCCCAGGGTGCGGGCGAGCGCCTTTGTGTCGACGACGGGTGCCCGGGATCCCTTCTTTCTCCAGGGCAGCACCTCGATCTCGAATTGAGGCTCAGCGCCGGCGGACGTACCGTGTCTCGCCGCTCCGCGTGGTGTCGCAGCGCCGCGCGCGTCGATACGGCGCAAAGCCGCGGCACAGCCCCGCGCGCCGCCCCGGCTGGCGCGAGCGACCCGCGACGCGGCAAGGCGGTGTCAGCGGATCGTGGCGCCGCCAGGCCTCGGCACAGGCTCGTCGACAGGCGCCAACGGGCGGGACGAGGGCGTGGGCGCAAGCGACGCCGACGAGCCCGGGGATTCCGTCGCGGTGCCAGGCGGCAGGCCCGGCCGGGTCGCCCCGGTGCCGGTGGGAATGCCGGTCGGGTCGGGCGCCGGCTCCCCCTCGGTCCGAGGCATGGGCGGCAAGGCGGGGTTGGTCCCGCCCGCCGAGGCGCCCGGTGGATCGGGGGGCAGCGTCGCGCCGCCCTGCGCCCAGCCGGCCATGGGGGCGAGGAGCACCGCCGCGGCAAGAACGCAACGCGCCGGCAGGCCGCCTCGCGACGAGGGCCGCGACCTACCGGCCCCCACCACCCGAACCTCCAGCCGCACCGCCGCCGCCGGAGCCGGAGGCCGATCCCCCCGTCCCGCCGCTGGCGCCGCCGCCTCCCGATCCGGCCGAGCCTGGACCCATCGAGCCTGGACCCACCGAACCTGCACCGGTCGAGCCGCCGGCCCCCGCGGAGCCCGGCGCCCCGAAATTGCTCGAACCGAGCGCGCCGCCCGGGCTCGAACCCAGCGTTCCCGTGCTGGTCGAACCGGGCGAGCCCGGAATGCCCGGTGTGGAGCCGGGCGATCCGGCCGGCGGGACGTTCGGCGTCGCGAAACCGGTGCTGGAGCGTCCGCCGGGATCGGTCGAAGCCGCCCCCGGCACCGTGGGAGCGGGAGAGGGGGCCGCGGTCTGCCCGCCGGGCGTCCCGGGCGAGGCGCCGAGGCCCTGCGCCCGCCCGGTATCGGGCGTGAGAAGCAGCGCGGCACCGAGACCGGCGCCGAAGAGAGTCATGCGGGTTGCGAGACGTGCGGCCATGTGGATGTTTCCTTCGCCGTGTTCCCCGGACGGGTCGCCGGCCGGGCCTGTCGGGAAAACATCCCGGCGGCGAACGGGTTGCGGCGCGCCGCCGCCTGATGCATCGCAACATCGCCGCAACTCGGACATCTTTCCCCCGTTCCATGCAGGCCATCCGGATTCCCCTGCATGAGTCGGCTGCCCACCTCATCGACGATCCTCGGCGCGGCCTGCGCGGCCCTCCTGGGCGGAGCCATCATCCTCGCCATCTTCGGCACGCAGATCGTGCCGCCCTCCCATACGGGCTGGATGCTGTCCGGCCAGATCGGCCCCGACCCGGTGCAGTACTGGCTGGGCTGGACCTACTTTCGCCTGTCGCCCTGGACGGTGCCGCCCGGCCTCAACCCACTGTTCGGGATGGAGATCTCCTCCTCCGTCTTCTACGCGGATTCCATCCCGCTCCTGGCCTTCGCCTTCAAGGCGCTGCGCGGCGTGGTGGAGGTGGACCAGTACTGGGGGATGTGGATCGTCGCCTGCGGCGCGCTGCAGGGCATGCTGGCCTGGCTGCTGATCGGGCGGATCACCGATTCCCCCCTCGCCCGGCTCGCCGGGGCGATGCTCTTCGTGCTGCAGCCCATGCTGCTGAACCGGATGGGCGGCCATTTCGCGCTGTCCGCGCAATGGCTGGTGCTGTGGGGGCTGCTGCTGGCGCTGAGCCCGGCCGGGCGGTTGCGCGGGCTGGCCTGGGCCGCGCTGGTACTGGCCGCCTCGCTGATCCATTCCTACATCCTGCCCATGGTGCTGGCGCTCTGGGCCGCCGACTGGTGGTCGCGGCGGAGCATCGCCGAGCTGGCGGCGATCCCCGCCGTGGGCCTCGCGGGGCTGTGGGCGGCCGGCTTCCTCGTGCTCGGCGCGGGCCACGGCAACGAGCAGTACGGCACCATGCAGCTCGACCTGCTGGCGCCCTTCGACCCCGCCTTCTGGGGCAGCCTCCTGCCCGACCTGCCCGATCCCGACCATCCGGAATCCGGCAGCTCCTATCTCGGCCTCGGCGCGATCCTGCTGCTGCCCTTCCTGCTCTTCGTGCCGCCGCGGCGTCGGCTAATCCCGCTAATGGCCGTGCTGGGCGCCATGCTGCTCTTCGCGATCACCCACCACGTCACGATCGGCGGCGCCGAGGTGGCGACCCTCCCCCTGCCTCAACGGCTGGTCACGCTGCTGGGGATGTTGCGCTGCTCGGAGCGCTACTTCTGGCCGCTGGCCTATGCGCTGATCCTGGCCGGCATGGCCGGCCTGCTGCGCGTCGCCGGGCCGCGCTGGGGCGGGGTCGCGCTGCTGGCGCTGCTGCTGGTCCAGGCGGCCGACCTGCGGCCGGGCTATGCCCGCATCGCCCACTACTTCCCGCCGACGGCCGACCAGGTGCCGCTGCGCCTCGCCGATCCCTTCTGGGGCGAGGCGGCGACGCGCTACCGTGCCATCCGCGTGGCGCCCGCCGCCAACCAGGGGCGCGCCTGGGAGGAGGTCGCCGTCTTCGCCGCGCGGCACGGCATGGCGACCGATGCGATCTACCTCGCCCGCGCCGATGCCGGCGCCATCGAGCGGCTGCGCGCCGACGTCGCCGCCCGCCTCGCGCGGGGCGACTACGAGCCAGGCGTGATCTACGTGCTGCGCGACGCCGCGATGCTGGAGCTGGCCCGCGCCGGGATGCAGGACGGGCGCGACCTGCTGATCCGGGCCGACGGGCTCGACGTGCTGGCGCCGGCCTGGGTCGTTACCTCCGCGGTCGCCTTGACGAAATGGACTCCGATCGCCTCAGGTGAGGATCCGCGGCCGGACGTTCCGGCCGGGCTGCCTCCCGATCCGGAGAATCCCGATGCTCATCCGCAGCCGCCGCGGCTTTGAAATTCCCGAACACCAGGTGACGCCCGAGGCACTGGTGCTGAACCGGCGCGTCCTGCTCGGCGCGGGTGCCGCCTTGCTGCCCTCCGCGGCCTTCGCGCCCCAGGCCCTCGCACAGGGTGCCGCGGCCTCCCCGCCCCTGCCTGCGGCCCAGCGCAACCCGCGCTATGTCCCCGGGCGCGACATCACGCCCGAGCGCGAGGCCACGACCTACAACAACTTCTACGAGTTCGGCTCGACCAAGAGCATCTCGCGCGACGCCGCGCGCATGCCGCTGCGGCCCTGGATCATCAAGGTCGAGGGCATGGTCGGCAAGCCGCGCGAATTCGCCATCGACGAGCTGATCGGGCTGATGCCGATCGAGGAGCGCGTGCTGCGACTGCGCTGCGTCGAGGGCTGGTCGATGGTCGTGCCCTGGACCGGCTTCCCGCTCGCCGAGCTGGTGAAGCTGGTCGAGCCGACCTCGAGCGCGCGCTTCCTCGCCTTCCAGACCGCGGCGATCCCTGCGGTCATGCCCGGCCTGCGCCAGAGCTGGTACCCCTGGCCGCACACCGAGGGCTGCACCGTCGCCGAGGCGATGAACGAGATGTCCTTCATGGCGGTCGGCAATTACGGCAAGCCGCTGCAGGGCGCGAACGGCGCGCCGATCCGCGTGCTCTTCCCGTGGAAGTACGGGTTCAAGTCAGGCAAGTCGATCGTGCGGATGACCTTCACGGACCGCCAGCCGGCGACCTACTGGAACACCATCCAGCCCTCGGAATACGGCTTCTGGGCCAATGTGAACCCCCAGGTGGCGCATCCGCGCTGGAGCCAGGCGAGCGAGCGCGTGCTGGGCACGGGCGAGCGCGTGCCGACGCAGCTCTTCAACGGCTATGGCGAGTTCGTGTCCGACCTCTACACGAACCTGCAGCGTGAGCGGCTTTGGACTTGAGGATCCGGCCGTGGGGCCTTTGCGCCGTTCGCTTGCGGTGCTGCTCGCGATGATCCCCGCGCTTGCTTCCGCCACGCCTGCTTCCGCCCAGGGTCTCGTCACCGAGCCCAGCGCGCATTCCGTCCGCGGGACGCTGGACCGATTCGAGGCGGCCGTCCGGGCGGAGGGCTGGGTCGTCTTCACCGAGATCGACCACGCGGCCGCCGCGCGGGAGGCCGGGCTGCCGCTGCACGCGCGGACCGTGGTGATCTTCGGCAATCCGCGCTCGGGCACGGGCGCGATGGCGGAGCATCCGACGCTGGCCCTCGACCTGCCGATGCGCGCCCTGGTCTGGGAGGATGCGGAGGGCCGCGTCTTCGTGACGCGCAGCACGGGCGCCGACATCGCCGAGCGCGTCTTCGCCCGCCACGGGATGGCGATGCCCGAGGCCGGACGGCAGGCGACCGAGGCGCTTCTCGCGGGGCTCGTGCGCCAGGCGACCCGCTGAGGCGTCTTCGGCGGCAAAATCCCTTATCGCGATGCTTCCTCCGGAGAGCCGGCGCGCAACCGCCGTCGCGCCCTTACCGTCGAAGGGGCCCACCCCAGCCTAACCCGCCGAACCCTAGGCCGACCGCTGAATCTCCGCCCGCGCCGCCCAGACCGCCGCCCGCTCCTGGTCCGTGAGGTCGAGCCAGGTCAGCTTCTCGTCCAGTGGAAAGGGCGGC